>NZ_RAZO01000510.1:0-12581 GCF_004307535.1 Pseudomonas sp. Sample_9 | reverse complement strand
TGGTGACCGGGCTGGTGTTCCCGATTACCGGGCAGGGCGGGGTGTTCGCGCTGGGCGCGGCGTGCTTTGCGATAGCGGCGGGCGTGGTGTGGCTGTTCGGGATGGAGACGCGGGGCAAGACCCTTGAGGAGCTTACCGAGTGAACATCGATATGAATGTGGGAGCGAGCCTGCTCGCGAAAGCGGTGTTTCATCCAACGAAAATGTTGACTGATACTCCCTCTTCGCGAGCAGGCTCGCTCCCACATTGGTTTTGCGGTGTTGCTTACGGTTTTACCAACCGCGCATCCAGGCTGTTCTGCGCCAGGCGCCTGGCTTGATCCTGGGTCATGCCCAGATGCTCGTGCAGCGCATGGAAGTTCTCGGTCACGTACCCGCCGAAATACGCCGGGTCATCGGAGTTCACCGTGACCTTCACGCCGCGCTCGAGCATGTCGAGGATGTTGTGCTGCGACATGTGATCGAACACGCAGAGCTTGGTGTTCGACAGCGGGCACACGGTCAGCGGGATCTGCTCGTCGATGATCCGCTGCATCAGGCGCTCGTCTTCGATGGCGCGCACGCCATGGTCGATGCGCTGGATTTTCAGCAGGTCGATGGCTTCCCAGATGTACTCCGGCGGGCCTTCTTCACCGGCGTGGGCGACGGTGAGGAAGCCTTCGTCGCGGGCGCGATCGAAGACACGTTTGAACTTGCTCGGCGGATGGCCCATCTCGGAACTGTCGAGCCCGACCGCGACAAACGCATCACGGAACGGCAGCGCCTGATCGAGGGTTTTCTGCGCTTCGTCTTCGCTGAGGTGGCGCAGGAAGCTGAGGATCAAACCGCTGCTGATGCCCAGTTGCGTCTCGCCATCCTTGAGGGCGGCGGCGATGCCGTTGAGCACCACTTCGAACGGGATGCCCCGGTCGGTGTGGGTCTGCGGGTCGAAGAACGGTTCGGTATGAATCACGTTCTGTGCTTTGCAGCGCAGCAGGTAGGCCCAGGTCAGGTCGTAGAAATCCTGCGAGGTGCGCAGCACATCGGCGCCCTGGTAATACAGGTCGAGAAATTCCTGCAGATTGTTGAAGGCGTAGGCCTTGCGCAGGGTTTCGACGTCGCTCCACGGCAGGGCGATCTTGTTGCGTTCGGCCAGGGCGAACAGCAGTTCAGGCTCCAGCGAACCTTCCAGATGCAGGTGCAGTTCGGCTTTGGGCAGGGCGTTGAGCCAGTCGTACATAGTCTTTTCTCATCAGGTGCAATGCCGGCATTCTACAGAGGCTGGCCGCAACAATTGGCAAAACCTGACCAGATGATCGATCAAACCGCCTCTTGCTCGCGACGATAGGCATAGGTATCGGCGAAGCGCGACAGCAGGAATTGCGCACAGGTGGTGGTCGGATATTTCGCCGGATGCTGTGCGTCCTGGCAACCGGGCAGGCATTCGATTCGCGTGTCCGGGTGCGGTTCGGCGAAGAACGGCATCGAATAGCGATCCACACCCAGCGGGCTGATCACCCGGTGCGGCGTCGAGCGATAACGGTCGTTGCTCCAGCGCGCCATCATGTCGCCTAGGTTGACCACGAACGTGCCGTCAATCGGTGGCGCGTCGATCCATTCACCATTGACGTTCTTCACCTGCAAACCGCCGGCGCTGTCCTGATAGAGCAGGGTGATGCAGCCGTAATCGGTATGGGCGCCGGCGCCTTGTTGCTCGGCGGAGCTAGCGGTGTGACGCGGCGGATAATGGATCATGCGCAACACGCTGACCGGGTCGACAAAGCGCGAATCGAAGAAGTCGCGCTCGATGCCCAGCGCAATGGTCATCGCCCGCAACAGGGTTTGCGCCAGCGCCTGCATGTCGAGGTAGTGCTGCTCCATCAGGGCTTCCCAGCCGGGTTGCGCCGGATGCCGATTGGGGCCGCGCAAAGGTTTTTCCGCGAGCACCTCGGGATGTTCGTTCGGCAAGTGCAGGCCCATGTCGAAGGTTTCTTTCAGATCGCTGGGTTTGTCCGGGTCCAACTGCTCGGTGGCAATCGCACCGTAGCCGCGATGATGGCGGGTCTGAGTAATGTCGATCTTCAGTTTTTCTGCGGCTGGCAATGCAAAGAAGCGCTGGGCGTGATCGAGCAGGGCGTCGATGCGCTGCGCCGAGATCGGATGGCCCTTGATGTAGAAAAAGCCCCACTCGCGACAGGCTTGGTCGATTTGGTCGGCCACCGCAGGCCAGGCGTTTTCGTCGTCGCTATAGAGCGGGCTGATATCAATGATCGGAAGCTGATCCATACACAATCCTTGAATACGCTGTGTTTCCAATGTGGGAGCGAGCCTGCTCGCGAAGAGGGAGTGTCAGACAACATTTTTGTTTAATGACACACCGCTCTCGCGAGCCGGCTCGCTCCCACAGGGTTTTGTGTGGTGAATCGGGAGACTACTTCGGCATCTCGGCCTTCATGCCCTCAACGTAATAATTCATCGAAGCCAGTTCCGCATTGGTCGCGCTCACGCCCGCCGGGATTTTTTCTACACCGGCCTGATCCTTGATCGGCCCGGTAAACGGCTGCAATGCGCCGCTCTTGATGTCGGCGATCAACTGCTCGGCTTCGGCTTTCACCGGCGCCGGCACCAGGTCGCTGATCGGCAGTTCCACCGTGCCTTCCTTCAAACCACCCCAGTAGTCCTGGGATTTCCATGTGTGGTCGATCACGCTCTGCGTCGCCTGAATGTAATGCGGCGCCCAGTCGTTGACGATTGAGGTCAGCACCGCTTTCGGGCCGAAGTGGGCCATGTCCGAGGCGTAGCCCACGGCATACACGCCGCGCCGTTCGGCAGCCTGGATCGGCGCCGGGCTGTCGGTGTGCTGGAACACCACGTCGACGCCCTGATCGATCAGCGCGTTGGCGGCATCGGCTTCCTTGCCCGGATCGAACCAGGAGTTGACCCACACCACTTTGATTTCGGTGCCAGGGTTGTACTTGTTCAAGGCCAACTGGATGGCGTTGATGTCGCGGATCACTTCCGGAATCGGGAACGAGGCGACGTAGCCGATCTTCTTGGTCTTGGTCATCTTCGCCGCGAGGAAACCGCCGACGTAACGGCCCTCGTAAGTGCGCGCCAGGTAGGTGCCGAGGTTCTTGTCCTGCTTGTAGCCGGTGGCGTGTTCGAAAGTGACCTTGGGGAATTGCTTGGCGACTTTCACTGTCGGGTTCATGTAGCCGAAAGACGTGGTGAAGATCAGGTCGTATTTGTCCTTGGCCATGTTGCGGATCACCCGCTCGGCGTCAGCGCCCTCGGCGACGTTTTCCACGTAGTTGGTGGTGATCTGCGTGCCGAGTTTTTCCGCCAGGGTCTTGCGCCCCTGTTCGTGCTGATATGTCCAGCCGTGGTCACCGATCGGGCCGATGTAGACGAAACCGACCTTCAGCGGATCGGCAGCGCTGGCGCTCAGGCTGATTCCCAGACCGATGGCGGCGTACAGCAGTTTGTGCAGCGGACGTATTGGCATGAACCCGAACTCCATTTTGTTGTGTGTGTTCAGGGCCAATGCAAATTGCTGACCAACAGGACAACAAACACATTTGAAAACGCGGCGCGGCCTTCGCGAGCAGGCTCGCTCCCACAGGGACGCATTTCAATGTGGGAGCGAGCCTGCTCGCGAAGAGGCCGGCAAGGCCAATAAAAGTGCATGCCTGAATCCAGCTGCCATCGCGTGGTGCGCAAAGATGTAACGAAACGTTAGCGCCGCGCGGCAGTCAGTAGCTTCATCAGCTCTTTTCGGCAAAAGGCCCGTCATGCTCTCGATCCTCAAACAAGAAAGCTTCCTGCTGCTGGCAGTCCTTGCCGCGTGCGTCGCTTATCCACTGGAACATTGGATGCTGCACAGCGGCCAGATCGTCGCGCTGGGCGGCGGTCTGCTGCTGATCGCCTTTATCGTCGCCGCTTCGATGCGCGTCGCTCATCACGCCGAACTGCTCGCGGAGAAGGTCGGCGATCCCTACGGCACGATGATCCTGACATTGTCGGCGGTGCTGGTCGAAGTGGTGATCCTGGCGATCATGATGAGCAACGAAGCCTCGGCGACGCTGGTGCGCGACACGATTTATTCAGCGGTCATGCTCGACATCAACGGCATCCTCGGCCTCGCCGCACTGATGGGCGGGATCAAACACGGCGAGCAGTCCTACAACGACGACTCGGCGCGCAGCTACAGCGTGATGATCCTCACTGCGATGGGCGTGTCGATGGTGGTCCCGGAGTTTATTCCCGAGGCCAACTGGAAGATGTATTCGGCGTTCACCATTGGCGCGATGATGGTGCTCTACGCGCTGTTCCTGCGCATGCAGGTCGGCCCGCACAGTTACTTTTTCAGCTACAGCTATCCGGACAAACGGCGCAAGAAGGAGCCGGTCGAGCAGGAGCCGAAGCCGGTAAGCCTGGCGCTGTCGATCGGCATTCTGGTGTCGGGGGTAGTGATCATCGGCGCACTGGCCGAGGTGATGTCCAAGACTCTCGATCTGGGCCTGGAAGGCACGGGCGCGCCGCCGGTGATCACGGCGATTCTGGTGGCAGCGATTTCCGCCGCGCCGGAGATTCTCACCGCACTGCGTGCGGCACTGGCCAATCGCATGCAGTCGGTGGTCAACATTGCGATGGGCGCGTCACTGTCGACGGTGATTCTGACCGTACCGGTGATGGAAGCGATGGCGCTGTACACCGGCCAGCCGTTTCAAATGGCGATGACCCCAGTGCAAACGGTGATGATCTTCATCACCCTGATCGTCAGCGCGATCAACCTCAATGACGGCGAGACCAACGCCATTGAGGGCATGACGCACTTTGTGCTGTTTGCCACGTTCATCATGCTGTCGCTACTGGGCCTTTAGGGCTGGCAGATACCCATGTGGGAGCGAGCCTGCTCGCGAAAACGGTGTGTCATCCAACAAACATGTTGTCTGACACTCTCTCTTCGCGAGCAGGCTCGCTCCCACAGTTTTCAACGGCGGTTAGTCAGGTACCGGCAATCAACTGCCGGGCCGCCTGGCTGTGATCGGCAATCAGCCCTTTCAGATCCAACCCTTCAACCTGACCACCAACCACACGCCACTTGCCGCCAATCATCACTCGATCCGCCCGATCCGCGCCGCACAACAACAGCGCCGAAATCGGATCATGGCTACCGGAGAAACGCAGTTCATCGAGCTTGAACAACGCGAGATCCGCCTGTTTGCCGACGGCGATTTCGCCGATGTCAGTGCGACCGAGCAGGCTCGCCGAACCTTTGGTCGCCCAGCCCACCACGCGCTCCGGGGTGATCTTTTCGGCGCCGTAACGCAGGCGCTGGATGTACAGAGCCTGACGCGCTTCGAGGATCATGTTCGAGGCATCGTTGGACGCCGAACCGTCGACGCCAAGGCCGAACAGCGCGCCGGCGTCGGTCAGCTCGATGCTCGGGCAGATGCCGGACGCCAGGCGCATGTTCGAGCTTGGGCAGTGGCAGATGCCGGTACCGGCCTGGCCGAGGCGGGCGATTTCGTCGGGGTTGAAATGGATGCCGTGGGCCAGCCAGGTACGTGGGCCGAGCCAGCCGACGCTGTCCAGATAATCGACGGTGCGCAGACCGAAACGTTGCAGGCAGAAGTCTTCTTCATCAAGGGTTTCAGCGAGATGGGTGTGCAGACGCACATCGAGTTTGTTCGCCAGATCAGCGCTGGCCGACATGATTTCCGGGGTCACCGAAAATGGCGAACATGGCGCCAGGGCGATCTGGATCTGCGCGCCGTCGCCACGCTCGTGATACTCGTGAATCAGCCGCTGGCTGTCGTCGAGAATCACCTGGCCTTCCTGCACCGTTTGTTGCGGAGGCAGGCCGCCGTCCTTCTCGCCAAGGCTCATCGAGCCGCGCGTGAGCATGGCGCGCATGCCCAGTTCACGCACCGTTTCGACCTGCACGTCGATGGCGTTTTCCAGACCGTCCGGGAACAGATAGTGATGGTCGGCAGCGGTGGTGCAACCCGAGAGCAGCAATTCGGCCAGCGCCACTCTGGTGGCGAGGGCGAGTTTTTCCGGGGTCAGCCGCGCCCATACCGGGTACAGGGTTTTCAGCCACGGGAACAGCGGCTGATTGACCACCGGCGCCCAGGCGCGGGTCAGGGTTTGATAGAAGTGATGGTGAGTGTTGATCAGGCCCGGCAGGACCACATGCTCGCGGGCATCGAACACTTCATTGCACGGCGCCGACGGCTGCTGACCGGCAGCGAGGACTTCGACGATGACACCGTCTTGCACGACTAGACCGCCACGGGCATCAAGCTCGTTGGAGGTGAAAATGGCGAGGGGATTTTTTAACCAGGTACGGGTCGCAGGCATTGTGGCCGGCTCCTCTGAAAGTTGGGTTCAGGGTTGCCAGCTCAGTGTTGCCCTGTCTGCTGATCCAGGGTCGCCGCGAAGGACGAGGCGCGCAGTTTCAAACAAATCGCAGCGCCGGGCAAGCGCCACCCGACCATTCACCATCATCCCCCTGTGGGAGCGAGCCTGCTCGCGAAGGCGTCCTGTCAGTCGATACAGATTTACCTGACAGATCGTATTCGCGAGCAGGCTCGCTCCCACATCGGGATTTTCAGTGCTTACCAGGCAATCGTTTCGCCCTTGTAGTTCACGAAGTGATGCCCGCCCTTGCCGGTGAATGCAGTGACCTGATCGATCAGCCCGCGGGTGCTGGTCTCGACGTCGAGATCGGCGCCTTCGCCGCCCATGTCGGTCTTCACCCAGCCCGGGTGCAGCGACAGCACGGTCAGTTTCTGCTCGCCCAGTTGCGTGACGAAACTGTTGGTCATCGAATTCAGCGCCGCCTTGCTCGCCTTGTACAGCGCCAGTTCCGGCGCATCCGGCATGGTCACGCTGCCGAGCACCGAGCTCATGAACGCCAGCACGCCGCTGCCGTCGCGGATCTGCCCGACGAAACGCTGGGCCAGATTGATCGGCGCCACCGCGTTGGTGAAAAACAGTTGCCCGACCTCGGCCAGGGTCGCGCCGCCCGGGGTCTGTACTTCCGGGCCTTTGACCCCGGCGTTGACGAATAACAGATCGAAGGTTTCACCCTTGAGTTTCTGGCTCAGGGCGATCACCGCTTGCTGATCGTCCATGTCGAGCTTCTCGATGCGCACGTCACCCAGCGCTTGCAGCGCCTCGGCCTTCTGCGGATTGCGCACCGTCGCGGTGACCTGCCAGCCATCGCCCAGCAGAGTCTTCACCAGACCGAGGCCCAAGCCGCGGGAGGCGCCGATGATCAGTGCGTTTTTTGCCTGAGACATGATGGGTTTCCTTGAAAGTCAGCATTCAGGATTCAATGGACACGCCTGACCGCGCCACAGTTGCAGCGCTTGGCGAAAAACAGGCTTTGATCCCGGAGCATACTCCAGGCTTCTTGAGTTTCTCGAGGGTGTTTGATCAGAAACAATCATGAGGCGTGGTTCAAGTGTTGCCTGTGCGGACGCTTTCGCGAGCAGGCTCGCTCCCACATTTGCCCGCGTTCACTCAGATCCCCTGTGGGAGCGAGCCTGCTCGCGAAGAGGCCCGCTCTGACAACGATCAGTGTCCCGATTGCCACGGCTGCCCCAACGAAACCGGCGCATACAACCGCGTGCGCACGGCATCGCGGGAGAGCAGCACCAGCACCAAAATCGTCGCCACATACGGCAGCATCGCCAGCAGGCTCGAAGGAATCGCCAGTCCTAGCCCCTGCGCCACCAAATGCAGGATGCTGGCGAGGCCGAACAGATACGCCCCGAGCAGCAAGCGCCACACCCGCCAACTGGCAAACACCACCAGCGCCAAAGCGATCCAGCCGCGCCCTGCGGTCATGTTTTCCGCCCACATCGGCGTGTAGGCCAGCGACAGATACGCCCCGGCCAGCCCGGCCATTGCTCCGCCGAACAACACCGCCAAGGTGCGTACGGTCAGCACCGGCAAGCCCATGGCGCTGGCCGCATCCGGGTTTTCACCGACCGCTTGAATGATCAGGCCGACACGACTTTTGACGATCACCCACGCCACCAGCGCAAACAGCGCAAACGACAGATACACCAGCAGATCCTGGGCAAACAGCATCCGCCCGATCAGCGGGATCTCACTCAGATACGGAATCGCCAAAGGCTCGAAACCTGCCAGCGGCTTACCCACCCAGGCCGCGCCGACAAATGTCGACAGGCCCACGCCGAAGATCGTCAGCGCCAGCCCGGTGGCGACCTGATTGGCGTTGAACACCAGCGCGACCAGGGCAAACAGTGACGACAACAACATCCCGGCCAGCATCGCCAGCAGCACACCCAGCCACAGGTTGCCGCTGTTCAGCGCGACGATAAAACCGATCACCGCACCGAACAGCATCATGCCTTCCTGGCCGAGGTTGAGGACGCCGCTTTTCTCGCAGATCAACTCACCCAATGCCACCAGCAGCAGCGGCGTGCCGCAGCGGACCATCGCGTAGAAAATATTGCTCAACAGATCGATATCCATCACAGCGCTCCGGCGGTTACGGCAGGGGTCGAGGCGCGCCGGGTCCAGCGCAGTTTCAGGCGTGGCCGATAAAGAATCAGCACGTCGCAGGCGAGCAGGAAAAACAGCATCATGCCCTGGAACAATTGGGTGATCGCTTGCGGCAGATTGAGCGACATCTGCGCGCTCTCGCCGCCGATGTACAGCAGCGCCATGAGCAGACTGGAGAACAGAATGCCAAGCGGATTCAACCGTCCGAGAAACGCCACGGTGATCGCCGCGTAGCCATAGCCCGGCGACACCTGGGGCACCAGTTGGCCGATCGGCCCGGTCACTTCGCAGACCCCGGCGAGTCCGGCCAGACCACCGCTGATCAACAGCGCCAGCCAGATCAGGCGCTTCTCGCGAAAGCCGACAAAACCTGCCGCACGCTTGTCCAGCCCGAGCACTTTGATCTGGAAGCCGATAAAGCTTTTCTGCAACAACACCCACACCACAACCAGCGCGAGCAGGGCGAAATACACGCCGGCATGCACGCGGCCGTCCTCCAGCAGCAGCGGCAAACGACTGGCGTCGCCGAACATCGCCGACTCGGGAAAATTGAAGCCCGCCGGATCCTTCAACGGCCCGTGCACGCAGAACAGCAGCAGGTTCAGCGCGATGTAGTTGAGCATGATGCTGGTGAGGATTTCGTTGGCGTTGAAGCGCGTGCGCAGCCATGCGGTGAGCCCGGCCCATGCGGCGCCCGCCAGCGTCCCGGTCAGCAGAATCAGCACCAGCGCCCAGCGACTTTGCATGTCGATAACGTTCACTGCCAGAGCACTGCCGGCCAAGGCGCCAAGTAGAAGTTGGCCTTCGGCGCCGATGTTCCAGATCCGCGCCTGATAGGCCACGGCCAGGCCGAGTGCGCAGAGTAGAATCGGCAGCGCCTTGACCAGCAATTCAGACACGCCATACAAATCGCTGACGGGCGCGATCAGCAGCGTGTGCAAGGTTTGCAGTGGGTCGTGGCCCAGCGCGATGAACAACAGCGAGCCGCAGCCGAGGGTCAGCGCCGCCGCCAATAACGGCGAGCACCACAGCATCAAGCGCGATTGCTGGCCACGGGGTTCGAGGGAAAGCAGCATGTTGAAACTCCGTTAAACCGAGGCGGTGCGGGGTGAGTGATCGAACTGGCCGGCCATCCACGCGCCGACATCGCTCAGTTGTGTAAGGCCGGTGTCTTGCAGTGCCGACAGACGCCCGCCGCACAGCGCGCCGAGACGATCGCTGATCTGGAACAGCTCATCGAGGTCTTCGGAAATCACCAGAATCGCCGCGCCGGCATCGCGCAGGGCGATCAACGCGCGATGGATGGTGGCGGCGGCACCGACGTCGACGCCCCAGGTCGGGTGCGCGGCGATCAGCAGTTTCGGTTGCTGAAGAATTTCCCGGCCGAGGATGAATTTCTGCAAGTTGCCGCCCGAAAGGCTGCGCGCAGCGGTTTGCGTGTCCGGGGTCTTCACGCCGAAACGCTGGATGATCTGCTGCGCGAGCGCTTCGACTTTGCCGCGTTGAATCAACCCGTGGCTGACCAGTCCTTGCTGAAAAGCACTGAGCAGAGCGTTATCGGCCAGACTCAACTCCGGCACCGCGCCGTGGCCGAGGCGTTCGGCCGGCACGAAGGCCAGACCGAGTTTGCGCCGCGCGTCCGGGCGCAGATCGGCAACGTTTTTCTCTGCGAAGCGCAGGGTCGCCGCCTGCGCGCGCGGCAAGGGCTGTTCGCCGCTGAGCAGGGCGAGCAATTCATCCTGACCATTGCCCGCGACCCCGGCGATGCCGACGATTTCACCGCTGCGCACTTGCAGATCGATGTCGGTCAGCGAGCAACCGAACGGATCCGGGTTGTGCCAGCTCAAACCCTGCACCTGCAGAAACGCCGCGCCACCGCTGACCTTCGGATACTCGCCAATCAATCCCGCCGCTTCGCCGACCATCAGTTGTGCCAGTTGCTGATCCGTACATTGCGCCGGCAGGCAATGCCCGGCTACCCGACCGCCGCGCAGCACCGTGGCGCTGTGGCACAAGGCGCGCACTTCACCGAGCTTGTGGCTGATAAACAGAATGCTGCAGCCCTCATCGGCGAGGCGACGCAGGGTGATGAACAATTCGTCCGCCTCTTGCGGCGTCAGTACTGAGGTCGGCTCATCGAGAATCAGCAGGCGGATGTCCTGCATCAGGCAACGAATGATTTCCACCCGCTGGCGCTCGCCGATCGACAGGCTGTGGACAAGTCGCTCCGGTTCCAGCGCCATGCCGTAACGCCGCGAGACTTCGCGAATCTTCGGCTCCAGTTGCTTCGGCGTGCCGGCCGCCGCGCCCATCGCCAGGGCAATGTTCTGCGCCACGCTAAGGGTTTCGAACAGGGAGAAATGCTGGAACACCATGCCAATGCCCAACTGCCGCGCCTGCGCCGGATTGCGCATCTGCACGCGCTGCCCCTGCCAGAGCATTTCACCGCTGTCGCACTGGGTGACCCCGTAAATGATCTTCATCAACGTACTTTTGCCCGCGCCGTTTTCACCGAGCAGGGCATGGATCTCACCCGGCGCGATGCTCAGGTCGATGGCGTCGTTGGCCAGACAACCAGGGTAGCGTTTGCTGATCTGGCGCAGTTGCAGGCGCGGTGGGGACGGGGCGATGGACATGACAGGCTCGACTGGCTTGGAGTTGTGCCTGTGGATAAAGCAATTTCCTGGCCATTGAGTCAGGAACGCTTGCGGAGCCAGTCCGCAAGTGCCGACAGCAGCGCATCGGCGGGCGTTTTGTCTTTGGATCAAGCACCAATTCAGCGCAAAGCCATTGAACAGGCTCCAGTTTTGCCCGCTTGCAGTTGGTTAAAAAACGAGCAACTGCCTGGGAGCCAGACAGATCCAGCGGCTGCGGCGGTCATGAACGGCTTATCCACAGGTTGCTCCACAGTAATTGTGCGCAAGCGCCGAGGGTGGGCATAAGCACTGCGATGCTTTGTTCTAATGGTGATAAACGAAGATAACTGTTTGTTTTTACGCTGGATTTCCCTTTCGTCGGGTCAATTGAACGAAAATTGAACAAATCGCGCAAAGCCGCATGACAGAAGGGTTACAGCGGTGTGTGCTCAGGTTATCCACAGTCGGGTGCACAGCAGGTGTGGGCAAGTCGTGAGTTTATGAAAGTACGAGTGATGCCCCAAAAAGATCGCAGCCTTCGGCAGCTCCTACAATTGGAATGCGATCCCCTTGTAGGAGCTGCCGAAGGCTGCGATCTTTTGATCTTCCACTCTCAACGCTGCAACAAAATCCGCCCACGGCTCAGATCAGCCAACTGACTCTGCAACAACTCGATCTGCGCTTCCCCCACCGCCAGCTTCAATTCAACGCCATTGGCCGTGAAGTTCTCCTCCACCACCAACCCACCCAGATCCGCCACGCGCAACTTCACCAGCGCCAATTCGGCAAAACCACAGGTGCAGCTCAGCGGCACGCGGCTGATCAACTCGATTTTTTCCGCCGCTTGCAGGCACTTGTTGGCGCCGCCGCCATAGGCTCGGGCCAAACCTCCGGTGCCCAGTTGAATGCCGCCATACCAGCGAATCACCAGCACCGCAACCTGATCGCAGTCCTGCGCTTCGATCGCCGCGAGAATAGGGCGCCCGGCAGTGCCGCCCGGCTCGCCGTCGTCAGTGCTGCGGTATTGCGCGCCGAGTTTCCACGCCCAACAATTGTGCGTGGCATTCAAATCGCTGTGCTGCTCAAAAAACGCCTGCGCATCGGCGGGGCTGCTGATCGGCGTCGCCAGAGTGATGAAGCGGCTTTTGCGAATCTCTTCGCGGTATTCGCAAAAACCGCTGAGGGTGAAAGGCATAAACGTCTTATAGAGAAGGAGTGAGGCCGCAGCCTTTGAGGATGATGCGGATCAGGTTGTTGCCGGCGTCTTCCATGTCCTGCTTGGTCAACTTGCTGCGTCCGGTGACGCGGCAGATCTGCGTGGCGAAGTCGGCGTAATGCTGGGTACTGCCCCACAGCAGGAAGATCAGGTGCACCGGATCGACCGGGTCCATCTTGCCCGCATCGATCCACGCCTGAAACACCG
>NZ_RAZO01000461.1:0-1836 GCF_004307535.1 Pseudomonas sp. Sample_9 | reverse complement strand
CATGAACCACGACGTCATCATCACCTGCGCACTCACCGGTGCTGGCGACACGACCGCCAAAAGTCCACACGTGCCGGTCACCCCGAAACAGATTGCCGCTGCCGCGGTGGAAGCGGCCAAGGCCGGCGCCACCGTCGTGCACTGCCATGTGCGCGACCCGCAGACCGGCAAGTTCAGCCGTGACGTGGCGCTGTACCGCGAAGTGATGGAGCGCATCCGCGAGGCGGACGTCGACATTATCGTCAACCTCACCGCCGGGATGGGCGGCGACCTGGAAATCGGCCCTGGCGAGAAGCCGATGGAGTTCGGCCCGAACACCGATCTGGTCGGTCCGCTGACCCGTCTCGCCCACGTTGAAGAACTGCTGCCGGAAATCTGCACCCTCGATTGCGGCACGCTGAACTTCGGCGACGGCGACACCATTTACGTCTCGACCCCGGCGCAACTGCGCGCCGGCGCCAAGCGCATCACCGAACTGGGGGTGAAGGCCGAACTGGAGATTTTCGACACCGGGCATCTGTGGTTCGCCAAGCAGATGATCAAGGAAGGCTTGCTCGACAACCCGTTGTTCCAGCTGTGTCTGGGCATCCCGTGGGGCGCGCCGGCCGACACCACCACGATGAAAGCCATGGTCGACAACCTGCCCGCCGACGCGGTCTGGGCCGGCTTCGGCATCGGCCGCATGCAGATGCCGATGGCGGCGCAAGCGGTGCTGCTCGGCGGCAACGTGCGGGTCGGGCTGGAAGACAACCTGTGGCTGGACAAAGGCGTGCTGGCGACCAATGGCCAATTGGTTGAACGCGCCACGGAAATCCTCAGCCGCCTCGGTGCCCGCGTGCTTACGCCGGCCGAAGGTCGCAAAAAAATGGGCCTGACCCAGCGCGGCTGATCCATCACCCATTTCACCTGTAGGAGCTGCCGAAGGCTGCGATCTTTTGACTTTGATTTTTTAGAAGCAAGATCAAAAGATCGCAGCCTTCGGCAGCTCCTACAGGGCTCTTCGAACTCTTCAGGACATCACCATGCGCTTTATCACCGAAATCAAAACCTTCGCCGCTCTGGGCAGTGGTGTCATCGGCAGTGGCTGGGTCGCCCGCGCCCTCGCCCACGGCCTCGACGTGGTGGCCTGGGACCCGGCGCCCGGCGCCGAAGCGGCATTGCGCCAACGCGTAGCCAATGCCTGGGGCGCGCTGGAGAAGAACGGCCTGGCGCCCGGCGCTTCGCAGGACCGTCTGCGTTTTGTCGCAACCATCGAGGAATGCGTGCGTGACGCCGATTTCATCCAGGAAAGCGCCCCGGAACGGCTGGAACTGAAGCTCGATCTGCACAGCAAGATCAGCGCCGCCGCCAAGCCCGATGCGCTGATCGGCTCCAGCACTTCAGGCCTTTTGCCCAGCGAGTTCTACGAGAGTTCGACACACCCTGAACGCTGCGTGGTCGGGCATCCGTTCAACCCGGTTTATCTGTTGCCACTGGTGGAAGTGGTCGGCGGCAGAAACACCGCGCCGGAGGCGGTGCAAGCGGCGATGCAAGTCTACGAATCCCTCGGCATGCGCCCGTTGCATGTGCGCAAAGAAGTGCCGGGGTTCATCGCCGATCGCCTGCTCGAAGCGCTGTGGCGCGAGGCGTTGCACCTGGTCAATGACGGTGTGGCGACGACCGGCGAGATCGACGATGCGATTCGCTTTGGCGCCGGTCTGCGCTGGTCGTTCATGGGCACTTTCCTGACTTACACCCTGGCCGGCGGCGATGCCGGCATGCGCCACTTCATGTCGCAATTCGGCCCGGCGTTGCAGTTGCCGTGGACGTATCTGCCGGCACCGGAGCTGACCGACA
>NZ_RAZO01000466.1:0-24490 GCF_004307535.1 Pseudomonas sp. Sample_9 | reverse complement strand
TCTGGCGAAATTCCACGGTCAGGCCGAACTCGTCAGCCGCGCGACCACACAGCGCCGAAATATCGGCCAGGGTTTCACGACCATAAGTCGCCGGCTCGCGGGTGCCGAGCAGGTTCAGGTTCGGGCCGTTAAGCACCAGAACGATAGGGGACATTGGGGTAACTCCACTTATTGTTTTTGGCATGGGCCGAGAGGTTTCAGCCTGTGGAGGTAAAATGTACTAAATGGTTACATCGGTCAATTGAACAGAAATGCCACGGGCGTTTTATGTTCGGTGATCGCACAGGTGGGATCATGCCAAGCGTAATTTCAAAATGTAACGACAGCTTTTCTTACGTTTTTCTCGGCTCATTTCTCGAGCACCAACCCCACGCCCGCTAGTCTTCAGTGACCTTCGGCACATCGCTTTGTGTCAACCGGTCGTCCGACTCGAAAGGAAATTCGAGATCTGGAAATCCATTAACCTAACGGATGGGTTAGCATGAAGATATGCAGCTACAAAGGAATGTCGATTCGCATTATGTTGAGAGACGAACACTGCCCACCGCACGCCCATTTAGATGCGGGTGCCTGGAATGCCCGCTTCCGGTTCAGCTTCTGGCACAACGAAGTTGATCTGTGGGATGTCGTGCCGCTGTCCCGACGACCACCGCTCACTGTGCTTAACGGCTTGTGTCTGTCACTTGGACAACCGGCGCATTTGCGTAGAGCACGAGGGATCTGGTGGTCGGCCGTGAAGACCGCTTGTCTCGATAATCAGATATGGGACTGCCAGGCAAACGAAGTGCCCGTAATGAAACCAGTCACCGACGAGACCTACAGGATCGGATCGGCGCGCTATGACCCCGATGAAGACAAAGTGCTGCTGTCCTTGATCGGCAAATTGGAAGGAGTTGAGATCGAATTATGAAGGTCATCAAGGCAAAACCGTCGGTGCATCGCCCCCTGACGGAAGAGATGCTCGATGCCGCCATCACACTTGGCGAAGTACGACAGGCCAATAGTTTGCAGGCCGTGTCAGTGAGTTTCGAAGAATCCTCTTTGGTCATTCGTTTCGAGGACGGCAGCGGTGTGTTGCTTCCGGTGAAGCTGTATCCCGAATTCGCGGGGTTCGAAGCGGCCGATTATGCAAGTCTGACGATTGGCTTCGCCGGCACTGCGCTGTGCCATGAGGGCAAGGATCTGGATATTTCCATTGCCGGAATGATTTCAGCGAGCCCGCCGCTTATGCGGATGGCAGCGTCGGTCGTCGCCTCGCGCAACGGGCGTCAAAGCAGTGCTGCCAAATCTGCAGCCGCACGAGCCAATGGCAAGAAAGGCGGGCGTCCACGCAAAACTGATATTGCGCCATAGCACCCACAAAAAAGCCGTCAATCATGACGGCTTTTGCGTATCAGATACCCGCAATCAACGCCGGGTCAGCAGCACACCGGATTCCATGTGATGGGTCCACGGAAACTGGTCAAACAATGCGCACTTGGTAATGCGGTGGGTGTCATGCAACTGGGCGATGTTGGCCGCCAGAGTGTCCGGGTTGCAGGAGATGTAGAGGATGTTGTCGAAGCGCCGGGTCAGTTCGCAGGTGTCCGGGTCCATGCCGGCGCGTGGTGGGTCGACGAAGACGCTGCCGAATTCGTAGCTCTTCAGATCGATGCCGTGCAGGCGACGGAACGGGCGCACTTCGTTGAGCGCTTCGGTCAGCTCCTCGGCGGACAAACGCACCAGCGTGACGTTATCCACAGCGTTTTCGCTGAGGTTGCTCAGGGCCGCGTTGACCGAAGTCTTGCTGATCTCGGTGGCGAGCACTTTGCGCACGCGAGTCGCCAGCGGCAGGGTGAAGTTGCCGTTGCCGCAGTACAACTCGAGCAGATCGTCGCTGCGATCGCCCAAGGCTTCGTATGCCCAATTGAGCATCTTCTGGTTCACCGTGCCGTTGGGCTGGGTGAACGCGCCTTCGGGCTGGCGATAGCTGAAAGTGCGGCCGCCGACTTCGAGTTTCTCGACGACATAGTCCTGGCCGAGCACTTCGCGCTTGCCTTTGGAGCGGCCGATGATGCTCACGCCCAGATCCGCCGACAACTGAGTGGCTGCCGCATGCCAGTGCTCGTCCAGCGGACGGTGATAGCACAGGGTGATCATCGCGTCGCCGGCCAGCGTGGTCAGAAATTCGACCTGGAACAGCTTGTGGCTCAGCGCCGAACTGGCTTGCCACGCGGCCTTCAACTGCGGCATCAACTGGTTGATGCGCAGGCTGGCAATCGGAAATTCCTCGATGAGGATCGGCGTGCGCTTGTCGTCCTGGGAGAACATCGCGTAATGCCGTTCGCCGCCCTCGCGCCACAGGCGGAATTCGGCGCGCAGGCGGAAGTTCTGCAGAGGCGAGTCAAACACCGTCGGCTCGGGTGCATCGAAAGGTGCCAGCAGTTCACGCAAACGCGTGACCTTGGCTTCGAGTTGTTCGGCGTAGGCTTGGGAATCGAAAGTCATGCGTTGAACCAACCCAACTTGATCACAAACAGAATCGACAGAATCACCAGTGCCGGGTTCAGCTCACGGGCACGGCCGGACAGCAGCTTGATGGCGGTCCAGGCGATGAAGCCGAAGGCGATGCCGTTGGCGATCGAATAGGTGAACGGCATGGCCAGTGCGGTGACCACAACCGGCGCCGCCACGGTGATGTCGTCCCAGTCTATTTCCGCCAGGCCCGAAGTCATCAGCACGGCGACGAACAGCAGCGCTGGCGCGGTGGCGAATGCCGGAACGCTGGCCGCCAGGGGCGAGAAGAACAGCGCCAGCAGGAACAGGATTGCCACGACGATGGCGGTCAGGCCCGTGCGGCCACCGGCACTGACGCCGGCAGCGGATTCGATGTAACTGGTGGTGGTCGAAGTACCCAGCAGCGAGCCGGCCATGGCCGCCGTGCTGTCGGCGATCAGCGCGCGGCCCATTTTCGGCATGTGGCCGTCCTTGCCCATCAGGCCGGCGCGCTTGGCGACGCCGATCAGGGTCCCGGAGTTGTCGAACAGGTCGACGAACAGGAAAGCGAAGATCACGCTGACCAGACCGATGTCCAGCGCACCTTTGATGTCCAGTTGCAGGAAGGTCGGCGCCAGCGACGGCGGCATTGACATGATGCCGCCGAACTCGGTGACGTTCAGTACGATCGAGGCGATGGTTACGGCGAGAATGCCGATCAGCACCGCGCCGCGCACCTTCAGTGCTTCGAGAGCTACGATCACGGCAAAGCCGACGGTCGCCAGAATCGGGGCCGGCTTGGTCAGATCGCCGAGGCCGACCATGGTCGCCGGGTTGCTGACCACGATACCCGCGTTGTGCAGGGCGATCAGCGCCAGGAACAGGCCGATACCGGCGGCGATCGCCGAGCGCAGTGGCAGCGGAATGGCGTTGATGATCCATTCACGGATGCGGAAGATCGACAGCAGGAAAAACAGCACGGCGGAAATGAACACCGCACCCAGCGCCACCTGCCAGGTGTGGCCCATGTGCAGCACCACGGTGTAGGTAAAGAAGGCGTTCAGGCCCATGCCCGGAGCGAGAGCAATCGGGTAGTTGGCGATCAGGCCCATCACGGTCGAGCCGATGGCGGCCGCCAGGCAGGTGGCGACAAAGATCGCGCCTTTGTCCATGCCGGTCTCGCCGAGGATGCTCGGGTTGACGAACAGAATGTAAGCCATGGCCAGGAAAGTCGTGACGCCCGCAAGAATTTCGGTGCGCACGTTGGTGTTGTGTGCCTTGAGTTGAAACAGCCTTTCCAGCATGTCTGCTCCCCGTGGCGCGCGTGGCGCCGTGAATGTATCGACCTCAACAGCAAAGCACAGACCGTCGCAAGCGCCTGGAAAATTGTCGTGGGCCGGAAAAAGCCGCGCATCATACCAGCCGCGTGAGGAATTTGGCGGATGTTGGTGTCGATCGTCGGCGAAGTTTTGCGCAGCCGACAACTGCGCCATACTGCGCGCTGATTTTTTGGAGTGGGCAGGCATGCGCAACGGTTGGATCAGGATTTTCGGATGGATTGCAGCACTGCTGCTGACAGCTCCGGCGTTCGCGGCCTCGGCGCCTCCGCTCACCGAGGTGAAGGTGATTAAGGTTCAATCACCGTCCTGCGGCCTGGAAGATATTGCCGATAACCAGCCGCAAACCCAGTGCAATCACAGCGGTCCGAACATCAAGGTCTACGTGCTGGAAGTCGGCTATGGCCAGAATCAGCCACACGTGACTCTGGATGGCTTCGAGGTCAACGGCACCCGAGGCCCGGTTTGCGCCTTCGATAATGGCAACCTCACCGAGTGCACGCCTGGCAGCAAAACCGTCGGTTCTCTTTATACCTTCGATCTGGCCGGCAAACAGGAAGGCACCTTCAGCTTCAGCAACACCTCGATCAACGCCCCACGCAACACGCTATCGACCCAGCTTTACATCAAGTAACGGCTGTCTTCGAACAGGGTGGGACAAAGCTGACTACGCTTTACAGACCACCCAGCGGAAAGCGCCCATGACTTCCAGAGCCCTGATTGCCCTCGCCGAGGGCATCGACGATTTGCAAAGCGTGACCCTGATCGACGTGCTGCGCCGCGCTGGCATCGAAGTGGTCGCCGCCAGCATCGAAGGCCGGCGCATGCTGACCTGCGCGCGCGGCACCCGCCTGACCGCCGATGGCATGCTGGTCGATGTGCTCGCGCAGAGCTTCGACCTGATCGTGCTGCCGGGCGGTGCCGTCGGCTCGCAGCATCTGGCGGCGCATCAGCCCTTGCAGCAGTTGCTCAAGGACCAGGCCAGCGCCGGCCGCCTGTTCGCCGCCATCGGCGAAGCTCCGGCTGTCGCGCTGCAAGCATCAGGCGTGCTGCGCCAGCGACGCATGACCTGCCTGCCCGGCGCCAGCCATCAGTTGTCCGGCTGTACGTTTGTTGATCAATCGGTGGTGGTCGACGGCAACTGCATCACCGCCCAAGGCTCGGGCGCGGCGCTGGAATTTGCCTTGACCCTGGTGGAGCAACTTGGCGGCAAGGCATTGCGGGCGAGGGTGGCGGGGGAGTTGATGGCCTGAAGGATCAGCCGTGGGCAGCGATGGGTTCAATCTTCGGTTGCTCGCGATGCTCTGCTTGCCACAGGTCGTAGTCGGTTTGAACGCCTAGCCACACGCGCGCCTTGCCAATCCCTGCACGCTCAAGTCGCACTGCCAGGTCCGGGCTGATCGGCGCGTGTCCGTGCAGCACGCGAGAAAGGTGAGGGCGCGCAAAACCCAGATGCCGGGCCAATTCGCTCACACTGAGGCCAAGCTCAGGCAAGACATCCAGCAGCAAGGTTTCACCGGGGTGTGGCGGGTTGTGCATGGGCATGAGCCTGCCTCCTGTCAGTGGTAGTCCAGATAATCGACCAATTCGATATCCGAACCGACAAAACAGGATTTGATCATGGCGGCGAGTGTAAGGCGATACATTACACTCAGTGCGGTAACTATGTACCGCACGTTGTCGTTTGATATGTGCTGAGCAGGTGAGTTTTTTCCAAAAAACTCAGGCCTTCTCTTCCACCGGCACATGCATCCGGTCCCGATTTGCCAACGTCGGAAACAGTTTGATCCACGTCCCCGTCACTACCAGCGTGCCGATCCCGCCCATGACCACTGCCGGCACGGTGCCGAACCAGTGGGCGGTGAGGCCGGATTCGAATTCGCCCAACTGGTTGGAAGCGCCGATGAACAAGCCATTGACCGCGCTAACCCGGCCGCGCATTTCGTCGGGGGTTTCCAGTTGCACGAACGAAGCACGGATGACCATGCTGATCATGTCCGCTGCGCCGAGCACCACCAGCACCGCCAGCGAGAACCAGAACGAGGTCGACAAACCAAACGCGATGGTAGCGACGCCGAAGACGCCGACGGCGGTGAACATCACCCGGCCGACATTGCGTTCCACGGCAAATCGCGCGAGAAACAGCGACATCAGCAATGCACCCACCGCCGGCGCCGAGCGCAACAGGCCAAGGCCCCACGGGCCGGTCAGCAGAATGTCCTTGGCGAACACCGGCAGCAACGCCGTGGCGCCGCCGAGCAACACGGCAAACAGGTCCAGCGAGATCGCGCCGAGGATGTCCGGGCGGCTGCGGATGAAGCGAATCCCCGCCAGCAGCGAGTCCAGCGTGGCTTTGCCTTTATTCAATGGCGTCTGGCGTGCCGGCAGGTTGAGCATCAGCGAACAGGCGATCACGTACAGCAGCACGGTCGGGCCGTAGACCCAGACGCTGCCGAATGCATACAGCAAGCCGCCGAGGGCCGGCGCGACGATAGTGGCCGACTGTTGCGCCGATTGCGCGGCGGCAACTGCGCGGGGAAAAAGCGCACTGGGGACGATGCTGGGCAGCAGCGCCTGTGTCGTTGGCATTTCGAACGAACGAGCGGCGCCGAGCAGAAAGGCAAGGATGAAAATCATCTCGCGAGTGACATTGTCGCTGGCGCTGCCGATAGCCAGCGCCAAGGCAATCAACGCCTGCAACGACTGGCAAAGCGCGGCGACCTTGCGCCGGTCATAGCGATCCGCGACATGCCCGGTGTGCAGCATGAACAGCACGCGCGGGGCGAATTCGACCAGCCCGACCAAACCTAGATCCAGCACGTTGCCGGTCAGTTGATACAGGTTCCAGCCGATCGCCACTGTAAGCATCTGAAAACCGCTGGCGGTGAAAATCCGCGCCAGCCAGAAAGCCAGGAACGGACGATGGTGACGTAACAGCAGGGGCTCTTGTGTGGGCATCTGAAGGCAGGTCTTGGACGAGTGAACGGCGAGATTATCACCAGTCTGTAACAGGAAGTTGCTACGAGAAACAATTCACTTAGCCAGACATTGATCTTTCATGCTGACAATCAACCCTGTGGTGAGGGGATTTATCCCCGTTCGGCTGCGCAGCAGTCGTCGCTTCGAGATTTTGGCGCCGCTGCGCGACCCAACGGGGATAAATCCCTTGGCCACAGGAGAGTGAGGCAACTTGTCACGCGGCAAACCACCACGCAGTTCATTGGCAGAAATGGGACTACTCTTTCAACGTTGCTTGATCCAGATCAAGACCCCGACCGGAACTGATCTGGCGGCCATTTGGCCAGACTCCCTGCGTTGCGATGGTTGCAAAAAAAGAACGAATCCGAATTCGCCGCACTCCATATCCGTGGGGGCAGTGGTGCAGGCCTCCGGGCCAGCTACCCGTATTACCTGACAGAGGAAGCCATATGTTCGGTTTAGAGGCTCTCGATCTCGCCCGAATTCAGTTCGCGTTCACCATCTCGTTCCACATTCTGTTCCCGGCCATCACCATTGGCCTGGCGAGTTACCTGGCAGTGCTCGAAGGTTTGTGGCTGAAGACCCGCAACGACACCTACCGCGATCTCTACCATTTCTGGTCGAAGATTTTTGCCGTCAACTTCGGCATGGGCGTGGTTTCCGGGCTGGTCATGGCCTATCAGTTCGGCACCAACTGGAGTCGGTTCTCCGACTTCGCCGGTGCCGTCACCGGGCCGTTGCTGACCTATGAAGTGCTCACCGCGTTCTTCCTTGAGGCCGGTTTCCTTGGCGTCATGCTGTTCGGCTGGAACAAGGTCGGGCGCGGCCTGCACTTCTTCTCGACGGTGATGGTGGCGATCGGCACGCTGATTTCGACCTTCTGGATTCTCGCCTCCAACAGCTGGATGCAGACCCCGCAAGGCTTTGAAATCGTCAACGGTCAGGTGATCCCCACCGACTGGCTGGCAATCATCTTCAACCCGTCATTCCCTTACCGGCTGATGCACATGGCCACGGCGGCGTTCGTCGCGACGGCGTTCTTCGTCGGTTCGTCAGCGGCCTGGCACCTGCTGCGCGGCAGAGACAACCCGGCGATCCGCACCATGCTGTCGATGGCGATGTGGATGGCGTTGATCGTCGCGCCGATTCAAGCGGTGATCGGCGACTTCCACGGCCTCAACACGCTCAAGCATCAGCCAGCGAAAATCGCCGCGATCGAAGGCCACTGGGAAAACCATGGCGACGAGGCGACGCCGCTGATCCTGTTCGGCTGGCCGGACATGAAAGAAGAACGCACCAAGTTCGCAGTGGAGATTCCCTACCTCGGCAGCCTGATCCTCACCCACTCGCTGGATAAACAAGTGCCGGCGCTGAAGGAATTCCCGCCGGAAGACCGGCCGAATTCGACCATCGTGTTCTGGTCGTTCCGGATCATGGTCGGCCTCGGTTTCCTGATGATCTTCACCGGGTTGTGGAGCCTGTGGCTGCGCAAGCGTGACTCGCTGTATACCTCGCGGCCGTTCCTGCATCTGGCCTTGTGGATGGGGCCGTCCGGCCTGATCGCGATTCTCGCCGGGTGGTTCACCACGGAAATCGGCCGTCAGCCATGGGTGGTCTACGGCTTGATGCGCACTGCCGATGCTTCGTCCAACCACAGTTTCATGCAGATGAGCATCACCCTGATCATGTTCGTCGTGGTCTATTTCGCCCTGTTCGGCGCCGGTCTCGGCTACATGATGCGTCTGGTACGCAAAGGGCCGAAGATCAGCGAAGGCAGCGAAACGCCGGACGGTGGTCCAGGCAAGAAACGCACCCCGGCGCGTCCGCTGTCCGCAGCCGACGATCCGGCCGAGGGCGAGCACGAAGACAACACTCGCTTGACCAAGGAGATTTGACTCATGGGTATTGATCTTCCGCTGATCTGGGCCGTGATCATCATCTTCGGCATCATGATGTACGTGGTCATGGACGGCTTCGACCTGGGCATCGGCATTCTCTTCCCGTTCGTACCCGGCAAGACCGATCGCGACGTGATGATGAACACGGTCGCGCCAGTCTGGGACGGCAACGAAACCTGGCTGGTGCTGGGTGGCGCGGCGTTGTTCGGCGCCTTCCCGCTGGCCTATTCGGTGGTGTTGTCGGCGCTGTACCTGCCGCTGATCTTCATGCTCATGGGCCTGATCTTTCGCGGCGTGGCCTTCGAGTTCCGCTTCAAGGCCAAGGATGAAAAACGTCACCTGTGGGACAAGGCATTTATCGGTGGTTCGATCGCCGCGACGTTCTTTCAGGGCGTGGCGCTCGGTGCGTTCATCGATGGTTTGCCGGTGGTCAACCGCCAGTTCGCCGGCGGTTCCCTGGACTGGCTGACGCCGTTCACGCTGTTCTGCGGTGCGGCGCTGGTGGTGGCCTATGCCTTGCTCGGCTGTACTTGGCTGATCATGAAAACCGAAGGCAAGTTGCAGGAGCAGATGCATGACCTGGCGCGGCCGCTGGCATTCGTCCTGCTAGCAGTCATCGGCATCGTCAGCCTGTGGACACCCCTGTCGCACCCGGAAATCGCCTCACGCTGGTTCAGTATGCCGAATCTGTTCTGGTTCATGCCGGTGCCGATTCTGGTGCTCGTCACCTTGTACGGCCTGATTCGCGCGGTGGCACGTAACGCCAACTACACGCCGTTCCTGCTGACCCTGGTGCTGATCTTCCTCGGCTACAGCGGCTTGGGCATCAGCCTGTGGCCGAACATCGTGCCGCCGTCGATATCGATCTGGGACGCCGCCGCGCCGCCGCAAAGTCAGGGCTTCATGCTGGTCGGCACGTTGTTCATCATTCCGTTCATCCTGGGGTATACCTTCTGGAGCTACTACGTGTTCCGCGGCAAGGTCACCCACGAAGACGGTTACCACTAATCCCATGCTGGGCTTGCCCTGTGGGAGCGAGCCTGCTCGCGAAGGCGTCCGCAGTGACGCCTTGGCTTAACGGAGATCGATGCAATGACCGGCAAACATTCCCTGCACGACATTGAAGAAGCCGAAAAAAAGCCGCTGTGGCAGCGGCTCGGCTGGTTGGCCCTGATCTGGGTTGGCAGTGTCGGCGTGTTGTTCATCGCCGCCAGCCTGATGCGCATGTTCATGAATGCCGCAGGTTTGACCACCCACTGAAACATCCCGTCCCGGCGCCTTCGGGTACGGGTTTGCAACCCTCCTCACGGAGGGTTTTTTTATGCCGCAGATTTATTTGCGCGCCTTGAGGATGACGAATTTCGGCGTGGCCGCGACTTGCTCGACACCGCGGAACAGGCGCGCCAGTTTGCTGTGATAGCCCAGATGCCGGTTGCCGACGATGTACAGCGCACCGCCGACCACCAGCGCCTCGCGCGCCTGCTGGAACATGCGCCAGGCGAGGAAATCGCCGACCACCTGCTGCTGATGGAACGGTGGGTTGCACAGCACCACGTCCAGCGACTGCGGCGCCTGCCCGGCCAGACCATCGCCAGCGCGCACGATCACGTCGCGATCGGCCAATGCCGCGCGCCAGTTTTCGGCAGCCGATTGCACCGCCATGAACGATTCGTCGACCAGCGTGTAATGCGCATCCGGGTTCTGCAAGGCGCTGGCGATCGCCAGCACGCCGTTGCCGCAACCGAGGTCGGCGACCCGTGCGCTGCCAAGGTTATTCGGCAGATGCGGCAGAAAAGCGCGAGTGCCGATGTCGAGGCCTTCGCGGCAGAACACGTTGGCGTGGTTGAGCAATTCGATCGCCGGTTCGTCGAGGCGATAACGGGTCGGGTAGGGCGATGTCGCGGGCGCTTTGATTTCAGGCGTGGCAATCAGCAGTCGGGCTTTCTTCACGGCCAGCGACGCCTGCACCGGGCCAATGTAGCGCTCGAGCAGATCGCCGGCAGCGCGCGGCAGATGCTTGACCATGGCGGAGGCGATCACTTGCGCGCCGGGAGCGAGTTGTCCTTGCAGGCGGATCAACTGCTCTTCCAATAGCGCCAGCGTCTTGGGAACGCGGATCAGCACCCGGTCAAACGGCCCCACCAAAGGCTCGCTTGCCGGAATCGGACGGATTGCATCGAACGCCTGACCATTGCGCAGCAGATTCTTTTCCAGCCCAACGAAACCCAGGAACGAGTCGCCGCTGCTGCTGACTTCGACCTTGCCCAGCAGACTGATCGCCAAGGCGCCAAAGCTGTCATTGAGCACCAGCACGCGGGTACTGCTCGCCAGTTGTTCGCTGGCGAGATGATTGAGCAGGTATTCGTCTGCCGCGTCGAATGCTTGCAGCGGTTCATTCTGCTGTTCGGGCTGGCGGATCAGGTCGAGTTGGGCGAAAGGCGTTTCGAGCAAAGGCATGGGACGGGGACTCAGGATATTCGGCAGATATCCCGTGGCCTGGATGTCGTGCGACGGGATCCGACCGAGTGGACTGCGATGCAAGCGGTATGCGTCATCACTCGGAAAGGCCTGAATGGTACGTTTTTTTGCGGGCAAATACTTGCAGGATTACCGCGCGATAACGTTCAGCTGTCAGATGATCCCGGCCCGAGCGGCGGCAATCACTGCGGAAATCTTGTTGCAGACGTTGAATTTTTCGATGACGTTTTGTACATGATAGTTAACGGTGCGTTCGCTCAGGCTGAGGATTCGCGAAATGTCGTGAGCCGTCTTGCCCATGGCGGAAAGTTTCATGATTTCCAGCTCCCGGGACGATAGCCTGGGCCTGCTGGGCTTGTCCTGTATTGGAACGGTGCGCGCATATAATTCGCTGAAGTGTCGGTTGGCGAAGAACAGATAACCGTAATGCTCATATAACTCGAGCGGGCTGATCGGGCAGTGGGTCCGGGCCAGGCTGATGATGCTGCACAAACCGCTGGCTTCGTCATGAAACGCTTGCGACCAGCCATGCTGCAGCCCGTTGTTTTTCAACGCCTGCCACAACTCGGGCGCATCAGTGAAAACTCTTTCTTCCCAAACGATCGGCAATATTGAGTGATTGCAATGCGCTATTACGGGATCGATGTTGCGGTAGTTCTCTTTGTTGTACTGGATGTTCCATTCTTTCGGGTAATTATTGATTTGCAATGCGTTCAGATGAACTTCGCGATTGGGTGAGGTGACCGCGATGGCGCAGAAATTAAAACCCAGGTTTTCGGCAAATCTCAGCAGGATCGGATAAGCCGCCTCTATGCCCTTGGCAAATGTCAATTGTTTGAGTTGTGATTCCTTCCACGTTTCCATGAGCTTTCGCCTCCATGTCCTGATAGCGGGGCGCCGAATGGATCCAAAAGACCCGGCACGAATCGAAGTGTAGGATCATTCCGAAGAATTGCCTTACATTATTTCGAGATTTATATCTGAAGGTTGCTCATAAAGCGTTCTTAGCAATACAGCCTGTTATATTCAGATTGCCATCTCAAGTTATTACTCTAAATACGACCTTGACAACATATCGAATGCGCAACGCAGATCCTGTTAATACCATTACCAATCACGAGTGTTTGGCAGCGCGATTTTGCGGGACACTGTGGGCAATCGTTTCAAGGAGTGCCTCATGACTGCCAGTGCCGAGAAGTACACCACCCAGACCTTGCTCGATGTGCAACCGTTGACGCCGAACCTGTTCACGCTGCGCACCAGCCGTGATCCCGGCTTTCGCTTTCGCGCCGGCCAGTTCGCCCGGCTGGGCGTGACCAAGGCCGATGGCAGCACGGTCTGGCGCGCCTATTCGATGGTGTCGTCGCCGTTCGACGAGTTTCTCGAGTTCTTTTCCATCGTCGTGCCGGGCGGCGAATTCACCAGTGAGCTGAGCCGGCTACAGGTTGGCGACAGCTTGATGGTAGAGCGCCAGGCGTTCGGCTATCTGACGCTGGATCGCTTTGTCGACGGCCGAGACCTGTGGTTATTGTCGACCGGCACCGGAGTGGCGCCGTTTCTGTCGATCCTGCAGGACTTCGAGGTCT
The DNA here is from genome assembly GCF_004307535.1 of Pseudomonas sp. Sample_9. Classification (NCBI taxonomy): domain Bacteria; kingdom Pseudomonadati; phylum Pseudomonadota; class Gammaproteobacteria; order Pseudomonadales; family Pseudomonadaceae; genus Pseudomonas; species Pseudomonas sp. Sample_9. The sequence continues at coordinate 11,737 of NZ_RAZO01000466.1, read as the reverse complement.
GGGAGAAATTCGAGCGGATCATTCTGGTTTACAGCGTGCGGGAGGCACGGGAACTGGCTTATCAAGAGTTGATCGCCGGGTTGACGCAACGTGACTATCTGAGTGAATACGCCCACAAGCTGCAATTCATCCCCACTGTGACCCGCGAAGCGCATCCAGGCGCGTTGCAGGGCCGGATTACCACGTTGGTTGAAAATGGCGAGCTGGAGCGAGCGGCAGGGGTTGAGCTCTCGCCAGTGCATTCGCGGGTGATGCTGTGCGGCAATCCGCAGATGATCGACGAGACCCGCGCCTTGCTGAAACAGCGCGACATGCGCTTGAGCCTGACGCGCAAGCCGGGGCAGGTTGCGGTGGAGAATTACTGGTAACGAAAACGGCACCCGCGGGTGCCGTTTCAATGTGTAGCGAATGCCTCAGGGCCGCTCGTTCTGCGCTTTTAGCAGGTCGCGAATTTCGCCCAGCAGTTGCTCTTCCTTGCTCGGGATCGGCGGCGCGGTCGGCGCCACGGCTTCTTCGCGCTTGAGGCGGTTGATGGCTTTGACGCCCATGAAGATCGCGAAAGCGACAATCACGAAATCCAGCACCGTCTGCAGGAATTTGCCGTAAGCCAGCACCACTGCGGGCGCATCGCCCTGGGCCGCTTTGAGCGTGACAGCCAGATCACTGAAGTCCACCCCACCGATCAACAGGCCAATCGGCGGCATGATCACGTCGCCGACAAACGACGAAACGATCTTGCCGAACGCCGCGCCGATGATGATACCGACGGCCATGTCGACCACATTGCCTTTGACCGCGAAGGCCTTGAACTCGCTAAGCACGCCCATAGTTATTTCCTTGTTACAGATGAGTTTGGTGGTGGCAGTGTAAATCAGCGAAACGCCTCCTGCGCGAAACACCTTCTTACAATGCCCGTTTTTATCGACACATCAATTGACGATTAGTTTGCAAAATGCCAGCAATCGCGCGCGAAATACGCGGTAAAGCGCTGATTGCACAGCCAATTTCTTCAATCATGGTGTTACGTTCTTTCTATTTATGTTCCTCGGCACGGGCCTCTAGCCTTGTTGTGGCGCACCTGGATGCGCCCAATAAAACCAGAGGAACCTGATATGACTTCCGCTCTTGGACTGGGGGCTTTTCCCCATCGCCGCACTCTCGGCGTTCTCACCGCCAGCCTGCTGACCTTCTCGGTCAACGCCGCTCCGCTGACCCGCGATAACGGCGCTGCTGTTGGTGACAATCAGAACTCGCAAACCGCCGGCGCCACTGGCCCGGTCCTGCTGCAGGATGTGCAACTGATCCAGAAGCTGCAGCGCTTCGACCGTGAGCGCATCCCCGAGCGCGTGGTACATGCACGCGGCACCGGCGCTCATGGCACCTTCACCGTGACCGATGACCTCAGCGACCTGAGCAAGGCCAAGGTATTCGCCGCGGGCCAGAGCACGCCGGTGTTCGTGCGCTTCTCGGCGGTGGTGCATGGCAACCATTCCCCGGAAACCCTGCGCGACCCGCGCGGCTTCGCCACCAAGTTCTACACCGCTGACGGCAATTGGGATCTGGTCGGCAACAACTTCCCGACATTCTTCATCCGTGATGCGATCAAATTCCCGGACATGGTCCACGCCTTCAAGCCCGATCCGCGCACCAACCTCGACGACGATTCGCGCCGGTTCGATTTCTTCTCCCATGTACCGGAAGCCACCCGCACACTGACCGAGTTGTATTCCAACTACGGTACTCCGGCCAGTTATCGGGAGATGGATGGCAATGGTGTTCATGCCTATAAGCTGATCAATGCCAGGAATGAAGTTCACTATGTGAAGTTTCACTGGAAGAGTCTTCAAGGCATCAAGAACCTCACGCCAAAACAGGTCAGCGAAGTTCAAGGTCAGGATTACAGTCATATGACCAATGACTTGGTAAGTAACATCAACAAGGGCAACTTCCCGAAGTGGGACTTGTACGTGCAAGTTCTCAAGCCACAGGATTTGTCCAAGTTTGATTTCGATCCACTGGATGCAACCAAGATCTGGCCGGGTATCCCGGAGCGCAAAGTTGGACAAATGGTCTTGAACCGTAATCCGGCCAATGTATTCCAGGAAACCGAACAAGTTGCGATGGCACCAGCCAACGTAGTTCCGGGTATCGAACCTTCGGAAGATCGTCTGTTGCAGGGGCGAGTGTTCTCTTATGCCGACACGCAGATGTATCGCCTCGGCGCCAACGCTCTGCAATTGCCGATCAATGCACCGAAAACCGCAGTGAACAATGGCAATCAGGATGGCGCGATGAATTTTGGCGCCAGCCAGTCCGGCGTCAACTACCAGCCAAGCCGCCTGCAACCGCGTGAAGAGACGCCAGCGGCGCGTTACAGCCAGTCGGCGCTGGCGGGCAGCACCCAACAGGCGAAGATTCAGCGTGAGCAGAACTTCAAGCAGGCCGGTGATCTGTATCGCTCGTACAGCAAGCAGGAACGCCGCGACCTGATCGACAGCTTCGGCGGCTCGCTCGCCACCACCGATGACGAAAGCAAGCACATCATCCTGTCCTTCCTGTACAAGGCCGACCCTGAGTACGGCAGCGGTGTGACCGAAGTGGCCAAGGGCGACCTCAGTCGTGTGAAAGCGCTGGCGGCCAAACTGACCGACTGATAGCGATGCGGCGCACGTGAGGGCTGTCCCGCCTCGCGTGCGCTCAAGGAGAGCCCGATGCGTATGTTTCTTTTAGGCCTGGCCGCGTGCCTGTCGACCCTCACCTGGGCGGCACCGGTCGAGCAAAATCCCGAGGCGATCAAGGCGCAGTTGCAGGATTATTATTTCGACGCTGCCCGCCGCGGCGACGTGCCGATGCTCGAGACCTTTATCGAGTCCGGCTATTCCCTTGATACCCGCGACAGCAAGGGTTACACCGCGCTGATTCTGGCGGCCTATCACGGTCAGGCGCCGGCGGTTGAGCGACTGTTGGCAGCGGGCGCGGACGCCTGTGCTCAGGATCAACGCGGCAACACGGCGCTGATGGGCGCGATATTCAAAGGCGAGTTGCAGATCGCCCGGCGCCTGATGGCCACCGATTGCAGCCCCGACCAACGTAACGGCGCCGGACAGACTGCGGCGATGTACGCCGGTCTGTTCAAACGTCTGGAATTACTTGATGCGTTGAAAGCCAAGGGCGCCGACCTCAATGCCGAGGATCCGCTGGGTAACAGTGCCGTGCGTCTGGCCAGCGGCGAAATCCGTACCGCTGCGCCGCGCTGATCGGCGATGGCTGCGTTATCATCGCGTCTTTTGTTCCGGGGGTTCTGATGGCCAAGGCCAAGCGCATGTACGGCTGCACCGAGTGCGGCGCAACCTTTCCCAAGTGGGCCGGGCAGTGCGGTGAGTGCGGTGCCTGGAACACCCTGACCGAAACCATGATCGAAAGCGGCGGCGCCACGGCCCCCACCGGGCGCACCGGTTGGGCTGGCCAACAGGCACAGATCAAGACCCTGGCCGAAGTCAGCATCGAAGAGATTCCACGTTTTTCCACCGCGTCCGGTGAGCTCGACCGCGTGCTTGGCGGCGGGCTGGTCGATGGCTCGGTGGTGCTGATCGGCGGTGATCCGGGGATCGGCAAGTCGACAATCCTGCTCCAGACCCTGTGCAATCTGGCCAAGAGCATGCCAGCGCTGTACGTCACCGGTGAGGAATCCCAGCAGCAAGTGGCCATGCGTGCACGCCGTCTCGGCCTGCCGCAGGATCAACTGCGGGTGATGACCGAAACCTGCATCGAAACCATCATCGCCACCGCCCGCCAGGAAAAGCCCAAGGTGATGGTGATCGACTCGATCCAGACCATTTTTACCGAACAACTGCAATCGGCCCCGGGCGGCGTGTCGCAGGTGCGTGAAAGTGCGGCGTTGCTGGTGCGCTACGCCAAACAAAGCGGCACGGCGATCTTTCTCGTCGGCCACGTCACTAAAGAAGGTGCGCTGGCCGGTCCGCGTGTTCTGGAACACATGGTCGACACCGTGCTGTATTTCGAAGGTGAATCCGATGGTCGACTGCGTTTGCTGCGCGCGGTGAAGAACCGTTTCGGCGCGGTCAACGAGTTGGGCGTGTTCGGCATGACCGACAAGGGCCTGAAAGAAGTCTCCAACCCGTCAGCGATTTTTCTCACCCGCGCTCAGGAAGAAGTCCCGGGCAGTGTGGTCATGGCGACGTGGGAAGGCACCCGACCGATGCTGGTAGAGGTGCAGGCGCTGGTCGATGACAGTCATCTGGCCAACCCGCGTCGGGTGACGCTGGGGCTGGATCAGAACCGATTGGCGATGTTGCTCGCGGTGTTGCACCGTCATGGCGGGATTCCGACCCACGATCAGGACGTGTTCCTTAACGTGGTCGGTGGGGTGAAGGTGCTTGAGACCGCCTCGGATCTGGCGTTGATGGCGGCGGTGATGTCGAGTTTGCGCAACCGGCCGCTGCCCCATGACCTGCTGGTGTTCGGCGAAGTCGGCCTGTCCGGCGAGGTGCGCCCGGTGCCGAGCGGGCAGGAGCGGCTGAAGGAAGCGGCCAAGCATGGCTTCAAACGCGCGATCGTGCCCAAGGGCAACGCACCGAAGGAAGCGCCTCCCGGCTTGCAGATCATCGCCGTGACGCGCCTTGAACAAGCACTTGACGCACTCTTCGAATAACCCCAATCACCTGTGTAGGAGCTGCCGAAGGCTGCGATCTTTTGATCTTGCTTTTAAAAGACCAGGATCAAAAGATCGCAGCCTTCGGCAGCTCCTACAGTGGGCCGGTTTTGATCAGATTTCGATCAGCGCACCCAATTCCCGCTCAAGCTCCTGCGGATCACCGAGGTTGAACTCGATCAACCGGCGCAGGCGCTGGATCGACTCCAGGCTGATATGCCGGCAGATGAACCCCAAGTGGCCGTTTTCCTCGTGGGCCAGATGCACGTCCATCTCGATATCGACGTCTTCGCTCAAATGAATGTCGACTAAGAAGTCCTGCTCTTTATCCCCGAGCCACGGCTCCGGTCGTTCGATCAACAGACCCTTGAGCGACAGGTCGATCAGTTTGACCGGCCAAATGTACTCGCCCTGTTTCAGCTCGGTTCGGGCATCGAACGCAATACGTTTGAAACGACGTCGATTGGCGGGGTGCTCGCTCATGGCGCAATCCTCATGAAGGTTCGCTGACTATAGACCGCGAATGCGGGCGCCAGCCAATCGCTCAAGCGTCTAGACCTATGTCGGGGTATGGCCTTTGGCGCCGTAAGCGCTAAACTCGGGGTGGCTGTCTTTCTTGTCCACCCTGGCTGGAATAATAAAATGAAAAATAATAATAGCCTGCTGCGCCACTTACCCTGGCTCGTGCTGGCAATCGTAGGAGCGTGCGCCCTGGGCGTAGTGGCATTGCGCCGCGGCGAGGCGATCAACGCCTTGTGGATTGTGGTCGCTGCCGTGGCCATTTATCTGGTTGCGTACCGTTACTACAGTCTGTTCATCGCCAACAACGTGATGCAACTGGATCCACGTCGGGCCACCCCCGCCGTGCTCAACAACGATGGTCTGGACTATGTGCCGACCAACAAACACATTCTTTTCGGTCACCACTTCGCGGCCATCGCTGGCGCGGGGCCACTGGTCGGTCCGGTGCTGGCGGCGCAGATGGGGTATCTGCCCGGCACGCTCTGGCTGATTGCCGGTGTGGTGCTGGCGGGCGCGGTGCAGGACTTCATGGTCCTGTTCATGTCGACCCGACGCAACGGCCGTTCCCTGGGCGATATGGTGCGTGAAGAAATGGGCCGGATCCCCGGCACTATCGCGCTGTTCGGCTGCTTCCTGATCATGATCATCATCCTCGCGGTGCTGGCGCTGATCGTGGTCAAGGCCCTGGCCGAGAGTCCTTGGGGCATCTTCACGGTAATGGCGACCATCCCGATCGCGATGTTCATGGGCATCTACATGCGCTACATCCGCCCGGGTCGCATCGGCGAAATCTCCGTGGTCGGTGTGTTGCTGCTGCTCGGCTCGATCTGGCTGGGCGGGCAGATCGCTGCCGATCCGGTATGGGCCAAAGCCTTTACCTTCACCGGTGTGCAGATTACCTGGATGCTGGTCGGTTACGGTTTTGTCGCCGCGTCGCTGCCGGTCTGGCTGATTCTGGCGCCACGTGACTATCTGTCGACCTTCCTCAAGATCGGCACCATCGTCGCCCTGGCGATCGGCATCCTGATCACCATGCCCGAGCTGAAAATGCCGGCGTTGACCCAGTTCGTCGACGGCACCGGGCCGGTGTGGAAGGGCGGTCTGTTCCCGTTCCTGTTCATCACCATCGCCTGCGGCGCGGTATCGGGTTTCCACGCGCTGATCTCGTCGGGCACCACGCCGAAGCTGCTGGATAACGAAACCAACGCCCGCTACATCGGGTACGGCGGCATGCTGATGGAATCGTTCGTGGCGATCATGGCCATGGTTGCCGCTTCGGTGATCGAGCCGGGCGTGTACTTCGCCATGAACAGCCCGGCCGCAGTCGTCGGCAGTGACGTCGCTTCGGTGGCGCAGGTTGTCACGAGCTGGGGCTTTGCGATTACGCCGGAAGCGCTGCAAGCGGTTGCCCATGACATCGGCGAAACCACCATTCTGGCTCGCGCCGGTGGCGCGCCGACTCTGGCGGTCGGTATCGCGCAGATCCTGCACAGTGTCCTGCCGGGTGAAAACACCATGGCGTTCTGGTACCACTTCGCGATCCTGTTCGAAGCGCTGTTCATCCTCACCGCTGTGGACGCCGGCACCCGTGCCGGCCGCTTCATGCTGCAGGACCTGCTCGGCTCCTTCGTACCGGCGCTGAAACGCACCGAATCGTGGGGCGCCAACTTGATCGCCACCGCCGGTTGTGTGGCGATGTGGGGCTGGTTGCTGTATCAGGGCGTGATCGATCCTCTGGGCGGCATCAACACCTTGTGGCCATTGTTCGGCATCTCCAACCAGATGCTCGCCGGTATCGCGCTGATGCTTGGCACCGTGGTCCTGATCAAAATGAAGCGCCAGCGCTACATCTGGGTCACCCTGTTGCCGGCCACCTGGCTGTTGATCTGCACCACAACTGCTGGCTTCATCAAGCTGTTCGACGCCAACCCGGCGATCGGCTTCCTGTCCCTGGCCAAGAAGTACAGCGATGCGCTGGCCAACGGTCAGGTGCTGGCACCGGCAAAAAGCGTCGAGCAGATGCAGCACGTGATCTTCAACGCCTACACCAACGCCACACTCACCGCGCTGTTCCTGTTCGTGGTGTTCAGCATCCTGTTCTATGCGCTCAAGGTCGGCATCGCCGCCTGGGGCAAGAAAGAGCGTACGGATAAAGAATCGCCATTCCAGGCCCTGCCGGATGCGTAACCAGAGGATTGCAGCATGTTCAATGACCTGAGTCGCCTCGGTAAATACCTCGGTCAGGCCGCGCGCCTGATGGTCGGCATGCCCGACTACGACACCTACGTCGAGCATATGCAAACCAAGCACCCGGACAAACCGGTGATGAGCTACGAGATGTTCTTTCGCGAACGTCAGGAGGCTCGTTACGGTGGCAAGGGTGGGCCGAAGTGCTGTTGAGCTGACAGCCTGCGGTTGAGGTAATCCCCTGTGGGAGCGAGCCTGCTCGCGAATATGGAGTGTCAGTTGATGAAGGATTTGACTGACACACCGCTTTCGCGAGCAGGCTCGCTCCCACATTTGTTTTTGTGTTCTTTTCAGGAGATCGGGTTTTGTCTTCTCCCATTCCGGTAACGGTCCTCAGCGGTTTCCTCGGCGCCGGCAAGACCACCTTGCTGCGTCATTTATTGAAAGCCGAGCACGGCCTGAAAATCGCCGTGATCGAAAACGAATTCAGCGACGCCGGCATCGACACTCAGTTGCTCGGTGACGAGCCGGTGCAGGTCATGACCCTGGCCAACGGCTGCGTCTGCTGCACCATTCACACCGATCTGACCAAGGCGCTGTACCTGTTGCTCGAACGTCTGGACAGCGGCGAGATCGCCTTCGATCGTCTGGTGATCGAGTGCACCGGTCTCGCCGATCCGGCGCCGGTGGCGCAGACCTTTTTCATCGATGAAGAGCTGCGCGAGCGTTATCTGCTCGACGGCATCATCACTCTGGTCGACGCCGCCCACGCCGACGTGCACCTGACGCAGACCATCGCCCAGGCGCAGATCGGTTTCGCCGATCGTCTGCTGGTGAGCAAGACCGATCTGGTCGATGAACCGACGTTCACTGCGCTGAGCGAGCGCCTTACGCGAATCAACCGCCGCGCGCCGATCCGCGTGGTCGAGCATGGCAACATCGATCTGGCCGAACTGCTGGATGTGCGCGGCTTCAACCTCAATGCTGACCTCGGCGGTGGTCTGAGCCTTCGTCCGGTGAGCAAGGCACCGTCGATCGATCGCATCTCCAGCCTGGTGTTGCGCACCGATCAGGCGCTGGATATCGATCAGCTCAGCGAGTTCATGAACGAACTGCTGGAAGAGCATGGCAAGCAATTGCTGCGTTACAAGGGCGTGCTGAACATTGCTGGCGAAGGCCGGCGCCTGGTGTTTCAGGGTGTGCTGAAACTCTACGGTTTCGACTGGGACACCGAATGGGCCGAGGGCGAGGCGCGGGAGAGTGTGATCGTGTTTATTGCCGATGACTTGCCGGAAGAGAAGATTCGTGCGGGTTTTGCGCGGGTAGCGGCGCAACAAGCCTGATATTTCAACAGCTCAGAGGGCCTCTTCGCGAGCAGGCTCGCTCCCACAGAGGATTGCATTCCTCCTGACAGAATGCGGTCTTTTGTGGGAGCGAGCCTGCTCGCGAAGGCGATCTAGCCGACAGCACAATGCCCATGGTCTGAACCCAGCAGCGTCTGCTCAAGATGATCCAGATGCCGATTCATCAACATGCCGGCCTTGGAAACATCACCTCGCTCCACAACCTCAACCAACGCCAAATGCTCCTGCCATGCGCAACAACTGCGCGTCGGGCTCTGACTCCGCGCAATGGCCAGCGACGTCAGCGGCACCAGACTGCGCAGAAAATGCGCCAAGGGCACATTCCCCGCCATCCGCGCCAACTGCAGATGAAACTCCCCCGACAATCGAATCGCCGCTCCGCGCCGATCCTGCTCGACGGCGCGCTTCTCACGTTCGATCAACGTGCGCAGGCCAGTCAGTTGATCTGCACGCGGACGCTGACAGGCCAACCGCACCAAGGTGTTCTCAGCCAGCCGCCGCGCATGCAAGGTCTGCCGAATCAATTCCCGGTCCGGCGCCGCCACTCGCGGCCGATGATTGGCGCGCAATACCACGATCTGTTCATGACACAACTGCGTCAGCACCCGCCGCACATCGGCACGGCTGGAATTGAACATCGCCTTCAGACTGTCCTCGGTGAACCGGCTGTCTTCATCGATACGCTGCTCGAGGATCGCATCGAACAGTCGCGGATACAGATCTTCCGTCGGCGTGCCCAGGCGAGAGACGGGTAGGGCGGTCGATTGCGCGTGGGACGCTGAAGCGAAACTGTTCATGGCCGTTCTCCTGGCAAATCAGGTGGGCAGGTTGTCGTCCGGGATGTTCAGCTCAACGCCCATGCGCTGGCCTTCGCGCAGAATGTGCCGACGCATTTCGGCGCTGGCCTGGGCGCTGTTCTTGCTGCGGATCGCGCGGACTACGGCTTCGTTTTCTTCGAGGCGTTCGGCCAGATGTTCCGGTGAGTTGCGCAACACCTCGGCGCTCTGCTTGAGGGCATTGCTGGTCTGTTGCACCACGCTCTGGAAAATCGGGTTCGAGGTCAGCGTGAACAGTTCTTCGTGGAAGGCGATGTAGGCGCTGACCCCGGCTTCGCTGTCACCGGCCTCGAGGGCTTCGCGCATGTCCATCAGGGTCAGGCGCAACTGGCCGACTTCCTTGCTGCTGATCGATTGTGCAACCAGACCGACGATGAACGGCTCAAGGGTGTAGCGCAGTTGCAGCACGTCTTCGAGACTGGCCCCGGCCACCGCGCTGTCGTGGCTCTGGCTGTCGCTGAGTTGCGCATCGAGGACGATCACGCCTTTGCCCGGCATCGAGCGCACCAGGCCGAGGGTTTCGAGGACAATCACCGCCTCGCGCAGACTAGGCCGGCTGATGCCCAGTTGTTCGGCCAGTTCGCGCTGGCCCGGCAGCATGTCGCCTGTGCGCCACTGGCCACGGGCCAACGCGGCGCGGAGTTTTTCCACCACTGAGTTGACGACGGTTGACGTTGTAATCACGTATTGGCTCCCGGCGCCGTGCCTGCGCATTGGCAGGCACGGCACTCATTCAAAATTCTTTGGCCGCCGCCTGAGCGACGGTTTTTCGCGGTTGAAAGTTATAGCCCTGTTCGCCGTTGAGCACTTTGTTGGCGCGCTGCACGTCGATGTCCTTTTCCCAGCGGGCGATGGCCACGGTGGCGACGCAGTTGCCGATCAGATTGGTCAGCGCGCGGCCGATGCCCATGAACCAGTCCACGGCCAACACCAGCACCAGACCGACTACGGGAATCGCCGGGATCGCCGTCAGCGTCGCGGCGAGAATCACCAGCGCCGAACCGGGAATGCCGTGAGCGCCTTTGGAGGTAATCAGCGACACCAGCAGGATGGTCAGCAAGTCGGTCATCGCCAGTGGCGTGCCGGTTGCGTTGGCAATGAACACGATGGCCAGGGTCAGGTAAATCGAGAAACCGTCGAGGTTGAACGAATACCCGGTCGGGATCACCAGGCCGACCGTGGAGCTGCCGATGCCGAGATGTTCGAGCTTGCGCATGATCTGCGGCAGCACGGCGTCGGAAGAGGCAGTGCCCATGACGATCAGCAGTTCTTCACGCAGGTACTTGAGCAGCGGCCACATGCGCAGACCGGAGACGCGCATCACCAGACCGAGGATCAGCGCGACGAAGGCGACGCAGGTCAGGTAGAACAGACCGACCAGACTGCCCAGGTGCTGCAGCGAATCCAGGCCGTATTTGCTGGTAGTGAAGGCGATGGCACCGAACACGCCGATCGGCGCCAGACGCACGATCATGCCCATGATGCGGAAGATCACATGGCTGAGTTCGTTGATCAGCCGCGAAATCCCGGAAGCGGCCTCGCCAACCAGATTCAGCGCACTGCCGAACAGCACCGAAAACAGCAGCACTTGCAGAATATTGTTGTCAGCGAAGGCACCGATCACCGAAGTCGGGATCAGGTCCATCAGAAATTGCGTGGTGGTATGCATGTGCTGGCCGCGCTCGGCGAGGTCGCCCATATCGGCGCTGGAGAGTTGCTCCAGATGAATATTCGCGCCGCTGCCGATGCCGGTGCTGAAGGCGAATACCAGACCGATCACCAGAGCGATGGTGGTCAGCACTTCGAAATAGATCACCGACTTGAGGCCGATGCGCCCGACCTTCTTCAGATCGCCCGCGCCGCTGATGCCGCTGACCACCACGCAGAACACGATCAGGCCAATGAGCATCTTGATCAATTTGATGAAGCCATCGCCGAGCGGTTTCAGCTGGGCGGAGTATTCAGGAAGGGTCAGCCCGCAGACGATGCCGAGCATCAGTCCGAGAACCACTTGAAGGAAGATTGAGCGCGAGCACCATCTGAGCATGGGAGGAAATCCTGGGTCGGTGTCCTGGCTGCCGTACGCGTGGCGCAGCGGATTCAGGACTTAATTATTGTGGTCTTACCGGTATGTCCAGTGCAGGCGCAGTCTAGGC
>NZ_RAZO01000297.1:17973-24906 GCF_004307535.1 Pseudomonas sp. Sample_9 | reverse complement strand
GGAGTTTTCCGTTTCGACTGCGCCGGAAGTGGGGCGAATTATAGACCTCTGGAATTCGCCGTCAACCCCTAATTCCAACTTTATTCACATTTCAGCGTAATACGTGCGAACGCCTTCTTGCCAGCCTGGCAAACGTGAGTCGCGCCCAGTACATATATAAAGGAGCGATCAACCACTTCACCATCAACACGCACGCCGCCCGCAGCCAACAGATCGCGCGCTGCTGCCGAATTCTTCACCAGGCCCGCCTTATTAAGAACAGCAGCGATCGGCATATCTTCAGCCGAAGCCAGCTCGACCTCAGGCAAGTCATCCGGAAGCTCGCCATCCTTCATGCGATTTCCGGCACCACGGTGAGCATTCGCCGCCGCCTCTTCGCCATGGAATCGCGCAACGATCTCTTCAGCCAGCTTGATCTTGATATCACGCGGGTTCGCGCCAGCCTCAACGTCAGCTCGGAAGGCGTTGATTTCATCCATCGAACGGAAGCTGAGCAATTCGAAGTAACGCCACATCAGCGCATCCGGGATGGAGACCAGCTTGCTGTACATGACGCCCGGCGCTTCCTGGATACCGACATAGTTGCCCAGCGACTTGGACATCTTCTTCACGCCATCCAGACCTTCCAGCAATGGCATGGTCAGAATGCACTGGGCTTCCTGGCCATAACCACGCTGCAACTCGCGCCCCATCAGCAGGTTGAATTTCTGATCGGTACCGCCCAGCTCGACATCCGCGCGCAGCGCGACCGAGTCATAACCCTGAACCAGCGGATAGAGGAACTCGTGAATAGCGATTGGCTGGTTGGTGGTGTAGCGCTTGTCGAAGTCATCGCGCTCAAGCATGCGAGCGACGGTGTATTGCGAAGTCAGGCGAATAAAATCCGCCGGCCCCATCTTGTCCATCCAGGTGGAGTTGAATGCAACTTCGGTTTTCGCCGGATCAAGGATTTTGAAAACCTGAGTCTTGTAGGTCTCGGCATTCTCCAGAACCTGCTCACGCGTCAGTGGCGGACGCGTGGCGCTCTTGCCACTCGGATCACCGATCATCCCGGTGAAGTCACCTATAAGGAAGATCACCTGGTGCCCCAGTTCCTGGAACTGACGCAGCTTATTAATAAGCACGGTATGACCCAGATGCAGATCCGGAGCGGTCGGGTCGAAACCAGCCTTGATACGCAGCGGTTGACCGCGCTTGAGCTTCTCGACCAGCTCGGACTCGACCAACAGTTCTTCCGCACCACGTTTAATCAGCGCTAGCTGCTCTTCAACCGACTTCATAACAGACCCGCAAGGCTCAGATTCAAAGGGAACCAACCATACAAGAACGCGCACCAATTACAAGTTTTGCCCGGCGCACGGACACCAATCCACAGACCGGAGGTCTGTAGACTTGCTTCAGCGATGATTTGGTTATATTTTATACAGTTATTTCATCTTCATCATGTCATTCATCTTTTCCAATTCATCTATTTCAAAGTCAAAAATTACCTATGACCACAGAACCGTCTAAAGCGCCCCCGCTTTACCCGAAGACCCACCTGCTTGCCGCAAGTGGAATTGCCGCCCTTCTCAGCCTGGCGCTGCTGGTATTCCCCTCCAGCGATGTTGAAGCCAAAAAGACGACTCTGAGTCTTGAACTGGAAAGTCCTGCTGAACAACTGACACAAGATCAAGACGCTGCTGATGCGGCTCAAGCCACAAACGAGCCCGTAGCTTCGCCGTTCGCACAAATCGAAAACAGCGACGAAAACGCCGCGCAAACCGCTGAAACCGCGCCGGCACCTGTAGCGCCAGCGGAGAAACCAAAAGAGCCTGGCCACCGCGAAGTCGTGGTTTCCAAAGGCGACACGCTGTCCACCCTGTTTGAAAAAGTCGGTCTGCCAGCAGCCTCCGTGCATGAAGTGCTGGCTAGCGACAAGCAGGCCAAACAGTTCAGCCAGCTCAAGCGTGGTCAGAAACTCGAATTCGAACTGAATCCGGAAGGCCAGTTGACCAGCCTGCACAGCAAGGTCAGCGACGTTGAAACCATTACTCTGACCAAGAACGACAAGGGCTATTCATTCAACCGAGTTACCGCTAAACCAACGGTTCGCACAGCCTACGTTCACGGCGTGATAAATAGCTCGTTGTCGCAGTCCGCTGCCCGCGCCGGGCTTTCCCACAGCCTGACGATGGATATGGCCAGCGTGTTCGGCTACGACGTCGACTTCGCCCAGGATATTCGTCAGGGCGACGAATTCGATGTGATCTACGAGCAGAAAATCATCAACGGCAAGGCAGTCGGCACCGGCCCGATTCTGTCTGCGCGCTTCACCAACCGCGGCAAGACCTACACCGCTGTGCGCTACACCAACAAACAAGGCAACAGCAGCTATTACACTGCCGATGGCAACAGCATGCGCAAGGCCTTCATCCGGACGCCGGTTGACTTCGCCCGCATCAGCTCGAAGTTCTCCATGGGCCGCAAGCACCCGATCCTCAACAAGATCCGCGCCCACAAAGGCGTCGATTACGCAGCGCCGCGAGGCACGCCGATCAAGGCTGCCGGTGATGGCAAAGTCCTGCTGGCCGGCCGTCGCGGCGGTTACGGCAACACCGTGATCATTCAGCATGGCAACACCTACCGTACGCTTTACGGCCACATGCAGGGTTTCGCCAAAGGCGTGAAAACCGGCGGTACCGTCAAGCAAGGCCAAGTGATTGGCTACATCGGCACCACGGGCCTTTCCACCGGCCCGCATCTGCATTACGAGTTCCAGGTGAACGGCGTTCACGTCGATCCACTGGGCCAAAAGCTGCCGATGGCCGATCCGATCGCCAAGTCCGAACGCGCGCGCTTCCTCGCGCAGAGCCAACCGTTGATGGCGCGCATGGATCAAGAGAAGGCCACGATGCTGGCTTCGAGCAAGCGCTAAGCCATGGCCCTGTATATCGGTGTGATGTCCGGAACCAGTCTCGACGGGCTGGACATCGCCCTGATCGAGCAGACCTCGGCGATCAAACTGATCGCCACCCACTACCTGCCAATGCCTGAATCCCTGCGCGCCGAGCTGCTCGGCTTGTGCGCCAGCGGCCCCGACGAGATCGCCCGCTCGGCGATTGCCCAGCAACACTGGGTCGAACTTGCCGCGTCGGGCATTCACACCCTCCTCGCGCAACAACAACTCAAGCCCGATGCCATTCGTGCCATCGGTAGCCACGGTCAGACCATTCGCCATGAGCCGGCGCGCGGGTTTACCGTGCAGATCGGTAATCCAGCCCTGCTGACTGAGTTGACCGGTATTACCGTCGTCAGTGATTTCCGCAGTCGCGATATCGCAGCGGGTGGCCAAGGTGCGCCTCTGGTGCCAGCCTTTCATGAAGCGCTGTTTGAAGAGCGTAGCGGTAACCAGGCAGTCTTGAATGTAGGCGGATTCAGCAATCTCAGCCTGATTGAGCCGCATAAACCTGTAGCCGGTTTCGACTGCGGGCCGGGGAATGTTCTGATGGACGCCTGGATTCACCGGCAACGTGGCGAAAACTATGACCGGGACGGCAAATGGGCTGCGATCGGCAAGGTTGAACCAGCCCTGCTCACGGCACTGCTCAGCGACCCGTTCTTCGTCACCAAAGGCCCGAAGAGTACCGGCCGGGAAGTCTTCAATCTGCCATGGCTGGAGCAGCATCTTTCACGCCTGCCAACCTTCGCAGCCGAAGACGTTCAGGCCACGCTGCTCGAACTGACGGCGCTGACCATCGTCGAGTCGCTACAAAGCGCTCAATCGGATACTCAGGAGTTGCTGGTCTGTGGCGGCGGCGCTCATAACGCCACGCTGATGAAACGTCTGGCCGCTCTACTGCCAGACACCAAGGTCGCCAGCACCGCCACCCACGGCGTTGACCCTGACTGGGTGGAAGCCATGGCCTTCGCCTGGCTGGCTGATTGCTGCCTCGAAGGCATCGCCGCCAACCGACCAAGCGTCACTGGTGCTCGCGGCCTGCGCGTACTCGGCGCTATCTACCCGGCATAAGCTTCAGACACAAAAACGCCGCAGAACCGAAAGGCTCTGCGGCGTTTTGTTGCGTGCGGTGAACTGCGATCAGATCGAGAACGAAGAACCGCAACCACAAGTCGTTGTGGCATTCGGGTTCTTGATCACGAAGCGCGAACCTTCCAGACCTTCCTGATAATCCACCTCGGCACCGGCCAGGTACTGGAAGCTCATCGGATCGACCACCAGGCTCACGCCTTCGCGCTCGACGATGGTGTCGTCATCGGCCACGTCTTCATCGAAGGTGAAACCGTATTGAAACCCTGAACAACCGCCGCCCGTAACAAATACGCGCAGCTTCAAGCGATCATTCCCCTCTTCATCGACCAGGCTCTTCACCTTGTGCGCAGCACCTTGAGTGAATTGCAAAGCCGTGGGGGTGAAGGATTCGACGCTCATGCTGACTATCTCCCGGCGTTACGCCGCCATAATGCGTGATGACGCGCATTATCCGCTTGTCCTAGAAAATTGGTCAACTATTAGAGGAGCAGCGGCAAGCTTCAAGCGGTGAGCTTCAAGCTTGCCTCTGATCTCTTGCAGCTTGTGGCTTGAAGCTCGTAGCTGCTTTTAAGGCAGCATGCCGGCATGGGACAAACCGAAGCGCTCGTCCAGTCCGAAGAGGATGTTCATGTTCTGCACTGCCTGACCCGAGGCGCCCTTCACCAGATTGTCGATCACCGAGAGCACGACCACCAGATCGCCATCCTGCGGACGATGCACAGCAATGCGGCAGACGTTGGCGCCACGTACGCTACGGGTTTCCGGATGGCTGCCGGCTGGCATTACATCGACGAACGGTTCGCTGGCATAGCGCTTTTCGAACAGCGCCTGCAGATTCACCGAACGATCGACCACAGTCGCGTAGAGCGTGGAGTGAATACCGCGAATCATCGGCGTCAAATGCGGGACGAAGGTCAGGCCGACATCCTTGCCCGCCGCGCGACGCAGGCCCTGGCGAATTTCCGGCAAATGACGATGACCTTTTACCGCATAGGCCTTCATGCTTTCCGACGTCTCGGAGTACAAAGAACCTACAGCCGCACCACGCCCGGCACCACTGACGCCGGATTTGCAGTCGGCGATCAAACGCGATGCGTCGGCCAGACCTGCTTCAAGCAATGGCAGGAAACCCAGTTGCGTTGCGGTCGGATAGCAACCCGGCACCGCGATCAGGCGCGCTTTCTTGATCTGCTCGCGATTGACTTCCGGCAGACCATAGACCGCTTCGTCCAGCAGTTCCGGCGCGCCGTGTGGCTGGCCGTACCATTTGGCCCATTCATCAGCATCTTGCAAACGGAAGTCGGCGGACAAGTCGATGACCTTGGTACCCGCCGCCAGCAATTCGCCCGCCAGTGCGTGAGCCACACCGTGCGGCGTGGCGAAGAACACCACATCGCAAGCGCCGAGGGTTTTGATGTCCGGCACGCTGAACGCCAGCCCGTCATAGTGACCGCGCAGGTTCGGGTACATGTCAGCCACGGCCAGACCGGCCTCGGATCGGGAAGTGATGACGACCACTTCTGCCTGCGGATGCTGTGCCAACAGACGCAGCAGTTCGACACCGGTGTAACCCGTGCCGCCGACGATACCGACCTTGACCATAAACCTGCCCTCAACGAACCCACTGGAAAGCCGTCGATAATAGGGGCCGCGCGCGCCTGCGACAACCGCCAAGGTGACGCGCGGACGCTCAAGCCTCTACTATCTGGCTACCGTGAATGAGGGAATAACCAAAAATGCTCTATCTATGGCTCAAAGCGTTTCACATTGTCAGCGTCGTCTGCTGGTTTGCCGGGCTGTTCTACTTGCCGCGCCTGTTCGTTTACCACGCGCAAAGCGCAGACACGATCAGCCAGGAACGCTTCAGCGTCATGGAGCGCAAGCTGTATCGCGGCATCATGGGCCCGGCGATGATCGCCACGCTGATCTTCGGTGGCTGGCTGATCTATCTCAACCCAAGCCTTTTCAGCCAGGGCGGCTGGATTCACGCAAAACTGACTCTGGTCGTGCTGCTGATCGGTTACCACCATATGTGCGGCGCGCAGGTCAAACGCTTCGCCCGTGGCGAAAACACCCGCAGCCATGTCTTTTATCGCTGGTTCAATGAAGTGCCGGTTCTGATATTGCTGGCTATCGTAATTCTGGTCGTGGTCAAGCCGTTCTAACTTCAATCGATAAAAATCTTCGGGGGTTCACGATGTCGCTGCCCGCTGTGCTCGAACAACGTCTGCGTCTGCCCGTGGTTGCGGCGCCGATGTTTCTGATCTCCAATCCGGAACTGGTGCTCGCCTGCTGCCGCAACGGCGTGGTCGGCAGCTTTCCGGCTCTTAACCAACGCGAAAGCAGTGGGTTCAAGGCCTGGCTGGAACAGATCGAAGCGGGCCTGGCGGCGCTGGATAATCCGGCCCCTTATGCGGTGAACCTGATTGTTCACCACAGCAACCCGCGCCTTCAGGCGGATCTGGACATCTGCGTGGAGCATAAGGTGCCGATCGTTATCACCAGCCTCGGCGCGGTGAAGGAACTGGTCGACGCGGTGCACAGCTATGGCGGTCTGGTGTTTCACGACGTGACCACGCGACGCCATGCCGAGAAAGCCGCTGAAGCCGGTGTCGACGGGCTCATTGCCGTTGCGGCCGGTGCTGGCGGGCATGCCGGCACCTGGAGCCCGTTTGCGCTGATTGCCGAGATCCGTGAGTTCTTCGACAAGACACTCTTGCTTGCAGGATGTCTGAACCACGGCCATGAGATTCTCGCCGCGCAGCTGCTCGGTGCGGATTTGGCCTACTTCGGTACGCGATTTATCGGCACAACAGAAAGTCACGCGCCTGACGCCTACAAAGACATGCTGCTGACAGCCAAGGCTGCCGACATCATTCATACTCCAGCGGTGTCGGGAG
>NZ_RAZO01000297.1:0-17873 GCF_004307535.1 Pseudomonas sp. Sample_9 | reverse complement strand
ATGCTGCTGACAGCCAAGGCTGCCGACATCATTCATACTCCAGCGGTGTCGGGAGTGCCGGCCAGTTTCATGCGCCAGAGCCTGGAGGCGGCAGGTTTCGACATGGCGGCCCTGCAAGGCAAGGGCGAGGTGAACTTCGGCGACAAGCTCAAGCCGATCAACGATGAAGCCAAGGCCTGGAAGACCGTGTGGTCGGCGGGCCAGGGAGTTGGCCAGATTGACGATCTGCCGAGTGTGGATCAATTGATTGCACGGCTCGACGCTGAATATCGTCAAGCCCAAACGCGCGCTGCACAGCTGCCACAACGCTGGCCGCGCTGAAACATATATCCGGCCAGTCCTGATCAGACTGGCTGCCCAATGAATCGCGACAAGGATGCCTCGGCCATGAGCGACCCCCGTTACAAGATCGTCTTCGACGGCGCGCTGCAGCCCGGTGTCGACCTCACCACCGCCAAGCTGAATCTGGCGGATCTGTTCAAAAGCGATGTGTCCGCCATCGAGCGTCTGTTCAGTGGCCGCGCCGTCGCTCTCAAACGTGATCTGTCCCACAGTGAAGCCCAGACGTATCTGCAGGCACTGAACAAAACCGGGATCGATGCGCGGATCGAAGCGGAAACCGCCATCGAGCTGAATCTGGCGGATGTCCACGATAACCCTGCAGCGGTGGCCGAACCGGACTCGCCTTACGCGCCACCCCGCGCAAATGTCGGCGAAACTCTGCCGCCGTTCGCCACGCTCAAGCCATTCAGCGTCGAAGGCCGGATCGGTCGCCTGCGCTTTCTGGCCTGGACCATGGTCTTGAGCCTGGTGACCCTGCCCATCGTCGGCGTGTTTGCGTTGATTGCCTTGGGTCTGGTCAGTGGCGACTCGACCACCGGGCTGATCCTCGGCGGGATCCTGGCTGTCTTCCTGTTCATTGGCTTCATGATCGTCAGCATTCTGTTCAGCGTTCAGCGTCTGCACGATATCGGCTGGTCGGGCTGGCTGTGGCTGTTGAATCTGGTGCCGTTCGTGGGCAGTTTTTTCCCGCTGGTGATCATGGTCGTACCCGGCAATGCCGGCGCCAACCGCTATGGGCCGCCGCCACCGCCCAACAGCACGGCGGTCAAAGTGCTGTGCTCATTGTGGATCGTATTCTTCGCGCTGATTTTTGCCGGCGGCCTGCTTGGCGGCTTCTCGGCTGTCCAGGAAGAATATGAAAGCAATCTGGAGAGCAGCTATGACAGCGGCTCGGTGACCACCGACGAAGTTGAAGTTGTCGAGCCGCCAGCGATTTCCGCTGACGAGGCAGCCGAACCGGCGCAGGCCCCTGTAGACTCTGCGCAAGAATGAACAGCGCTCCCTGCCGCGACAACCGCGTCGCCGGCGCGGAGCTGTTGCGATGGAGAACTGCATGACCCGTTACGCTCTGATCACTGGCGCTTCCAGCGGCATCGGCCTGGCCATGGCCGAAGCGCTGGCCCGGCGCGGCCGCAGCCTGATTCTGGTGGCACGACAGCGTGATCAGCTGGAAAGTATCGCCATCGAGCTGACCCAGCGTTTCGATGTCGAAGTATTGTTTCGCGCCTGCGATCTCGGCGAACCGTTGCGACTTTCCGGTTTTTTGCTGGAGCTTGAAGAAGGTGACCGGCAGATCGATCTGCTGGTCAACTGCGCCGGCATCGGCACTTGCGGGCCATTTCTCGCGCAAGACTGGATGACCGAGCAGGACCTCATCGAGGTCAACATCCTCGCCCTCACCCGCCTCTGCCATGCGCTGGGCAACAGCATGGCGCTGCTGGGTGGCGGGCAGATCCTCAATGTCGCGTCGGTGGCTGCGTACAGCCCCGGCCCATGGATGAGCACCTACTACGCCAGCAAAGCCTATGTGCTGCATTTTTCCGAAGCCCTGCGCGTGGAGCTCAAACAAAGCGGCGTGAAAGTCTCCGTGCTTTGCCCCGGCCCGACGCGCACACCGTTCTTCCGAACCGCACAGATGAGTAGCGAAAAGATCGAAAGCAGCCACTCGCTGATGAGTCCGGAAGAAGTGGCACTGCATGCCGTACGCGCACTGGATAAAAACCGCGCCATCATCATTCCGGGACGGCGCAACCGCTGGCTGGCGTTCCTGCCGCGACTGGGTTCGCGCTGGCTTAACCGGACGATTGTCGGCATGGTCAATAAAGCTTACTGCCCCCGCTAGGAACACGACTTCGAAGCGGTACACTCGATTCAGCCCAACTCAACGGAGAAACAGCAGTGGATACTCTGTTCACCAAGATCATCAACCGGGAAATCCCGGCCAATATCATCTACGAGGACGACCAGGTTCTGGCCTTCCACGACATCGCCCCACAGGCTCCGGTGCACTTTCTGGTGATCCCGAAAAAACCGGTGCGCACGCTCAACGACCTGACCGAAGACGACAAGGCAC
The DNA here is from genome assembly GCF_004307535.1 of Pseudomonas sp. Sample_9. Taxonomy (NCBI): domain Bacteria; kingdom Pseudomonadati; phylum Pseudomonadota; class Gammaproteobacteria; order Pseudomonadales; family Pseudomonadaceae; genus Pseudomonas; species Pseudomonas sp. Sample_9. Next base: position 15,457 of record NZ_RAZO01000297.1, on the reverse strand, counting down.
TGGCCGGGCACATCCTGTTCACCGCGCAGCGTCTGGCGCTGGAACTGGGTTGCGAAGAAGGCTTCCGCGTGGTGATGAACTGCAATGAACTTGGCGGGCAGACTGTCTATCACATCCATATGCACGTGCTGGGGCAGCGTCAGATGAACTGGCCGCCGGGCTGATTGGCGACAACCAACCGTGGGAGCGAGCCTGCTCGCGAAGGCGCCGATACATCCAACACTTCAGTAGCCGATAATCCGCTTTCGCGAGCAGGCTCGCTCCCACAAAAAAGCCTGACCGCGCAGCAAGTGACCCAGCGCAAACCCTCGCCGGCCGATTCGGTTAAACTGGCCGCCGAGATTCTTCCCGGAGGTCAGCATGACTACCCAACGTCACTACTCGCCCATAGACCGTCTGCTACTGCAAGCCGATGCCGCGATGCGCACCCTGTTGCCCTTCAGTGGCCAGCCGTACCGCCCGTCGCCAGCGATTCTGCAGCCGGATACGCAAATGAGCGATGAAGACACCCGCCATGTCGCCGGTCTGATGCGCATCAACCATACCGGCGAAGTCTGCGCCCAGGCGCTGTATCAGGGACAGGCGCTGACCGCCAAGTTGCCGCAGGTACGCGCAGCCATGGAGCACGCGGCTGAAGAAGAGATCGATCATCTGGTCTGGTGTGAACAGCGCATCCATCAGCTGGGCAGCCACACCAGCGTGCTGAATCCACTGTTTTACGGCATGTCGTTCGGTATCGGCGCGGTCGCCGGACTGATCAGCGACAAGGTCAGTCTAGGGTTCGTAGCGGCGACCGAGCATCAGGTGTGCAAGCACTTGAACGAACATCTGGAGCAATTGCCGGCCGAGGACGAGAAGTCCCGGGCGATTCTCGAACAGATGCGCATCGATGAAGAACACCATGCGGAAAGTGCGTTGGATGCGGGCGGATTTCGTTTTCCGGCGCCAGTGAAGTTCGGCATGAGTTTGTTGGCGAAGGTTATGACCAAGAGTACTTATCGGATCTGAGATCCGTGTCGGTGCTGATGACCTCTTCGCGAGCAGGCTCGCTCCACAGAGGTTTTGTGTGAGACATGAAAAAGGCGACCAGGAGGTCGCCTTTTTTGTTTCCGGGAATCTTAGGTCGGCATGTTGCGCGCGTAGAAGATTTCCAGCATTTCGTGTTTCACACGGTCGGTCACCTGGGCACGCTGCTCGGGCGAGAGGTTGCTGGTGGCATCGCCGAACAGGTAGTTGTCCAGTTCGAAGTTCTTCAGCAGCATTTTGGTGTGGAACAGGTTTTCCTGGTACACGTTCACGTCGGTCATCTGGTACGCGTCGCGGGTGTCTTCGGAGAGGTAGTTCTGGATCGAGTTGATCTCGTGGTCGATGAAGTGCTTGTTGCCTTCAACGTCACGGGTGAAGCCGCGCACACGGTAATCCACGGTCACGATGTCCGAATCGAACTGGTGAATGAGGAAGTTGAGCGCTTTGAGCGGTGAAATGACACCACAGGTCGACACGTCGATATCCACACGGAAGGTCGCAATACCGTCGTCCGGATGGATTTCCGGATAGGTGTGCACCGTGATGTGGCTCTTGTCGAGGTGGGCCAGAATGATTTCGGGCAACGGGCCCGGCGATTCTTCGATCTGGCTGTCAGTCGGGGTTACCGGCTCTTCCGAAATCAGAATCGTGACGCTGGCGCCCTGGGGTTCATAGTCCTGACTGGCGATGTTCAGGATGTTGGCACCAATGATCTCGACAACTTCTGTGAGAATCTGCGTCAGGCGTTTCGCGTTGTACTCTTGATTGATGTACTCAACGTAAGCCTGCTGGTCTTGCGGGGTTTCCGCGTAGCAGATGTCATAGATGTTGAAGCTCAAGGTCTTTGTCAGGTTATTGAACCCGTGGAGCTTGAGTTTGCTTTTCACCGTTAAAAACTCTCTATGTATGCGGCGCGGCCGCGTGATCAAGCATGCCCGTCAAGTGCGAACAACGCACCTGCGTAGGACGGTTAACACCTCTTCGCGATGGCGATTTTGGTTATCTGTTCAGGCGGATGACCTGTCGGCTGACCGATCACTGCCCTGAAAAAAGTGGCGCATTATGCAGACGTCAGCGGGGGATCGCCAGAGTCTGCACTGCTTTTATGATAGTTGAATGTCGGTTCAGCCGAGTTCGACGATTTCATAATCGTGGGTAATCGCCACACCAGCCGCGCCGAGCATGATCGACGCCGAGCAATACTTCTCGGCCGACAGCTCGATGGCGCGCTTGACCTGAGCTTCTTTCAGGCCCCGGCCCTTGACCACGAAGTGCATGTGGATCTTGGTAAAGACCTTGGGATCTTCAGTCGCACGCTCGGCATCGAGGAAGGCTTCGCAGCTTTCAACGGCCTGGCGCGACTTCTTCAGGATGCTGACCACGTCGAAGTTGCTGCAACCGCCGACACCCAGCAAGAGCATTTCCATCGGGCGAACCCCGAGGTTACGACCACCGGCGTCCGGCGGGCCGTCCATCACCACGACATGACCGCTACCGGATTCGCCGAGGAACATGGCTTCGCCAGCCCATTGGATGCGTGCCTTCATCGCCCAGACTCCACTGTAAAAAAAGGGTCGCCAGCTTAGCACAGCACTTTGTCCCGACAGGAACGACGTCCTAGGACGGATGCTTTCTGGCTGTAGGTAATTTCTCGAATTTACGACGAAGTGTCTGGTAAGCTGGCGCCAATTCGCTGGCGCCAATTCGTCAGCTCTGTAGCGACCGCCTTCAGCGCCTCATAAAAACTCAAACATCACCGTGCAGTCTTTTCGGGATACAACCATGGTTGCTATTACCCCCACACCCAAAATCAAGAACATCGACAAGCTGTTGATGCATTGCCAGCGCCGGCGTCATGCGGCCAAGAGCAACATCATCTGCGCCGGCGATCGCTCGGACACGCTGTACTTCATCATCAAGGGTTCGGTCACCATCCTCATTGAAGACGACGATGGTCGCGAGATGATCATCGCTTACCTCAACGCCGGGGATTTCTTCGGCGAACTGGGTCTGTTCGAGCAAGCAGGTCAGGAGCAGGAACGCAGCGCCTGGGTGCGGGCGAAGGTCGAATGCGAAACCGCGGAAATCAGTTACGCCAAGTTCCGCGAGTTATCGCAGCAGGATCCAGACATTCTTTACGCCCTCAGCGGACAAATCGCACAACGCCTGCGCAACACCACGCGCAAAGTCGGCGACCTGGCATTTTTTGACGTCACCGGCCGCGTCGCCCGCTGCCTGCTGGAGCTGTGCAAACAGCCGGACGCCATGACCCATCCGGACGGCATGCAGATCAAAGTCACCCGTCAGGAGATCGGCCGGATTGTCGGTTGTTCACGGGAGATGGTCGGCCGCGTGCTCAAGGATCTGGAAGAACGCAATCTGGTCGACGTGAAGGGCAAGACCATGGTGGTCTTCGGTACGCGCTAAGCTCGTAAATCAGGCACTGTAAATCTGCGCCAGCATCAAACGAAACAATTCATCGAGACGCGCCAACGCCTGTGGCGCGTTGAATTTCTCATGCAGGGCGATGTGGCTTTGCGCCCTCACCCGCTGCTCCAGGCCGCAGGCTTCGTTGAAGCGATTGACCGCAGCGACCATCGCTTCGCGCTCGTCATCCATCAGCATTGCACCGTGCACCAGCCCCACCGGACGCTGGCCGCCCTGACTCTGGCGCCAGCGCTGGGCGGTGCCGACCATCTTGCGACCGTCGAGATTGACGTTGAAACGACCATCACAGAATGCGCCATCGATTTCCCCGACTGACGACGTGCCACCCAACTCATCCAGCAACTGACAGATCGGATCGCACAGACGGCGGTAGCCGGTTTCGATGCGGTTCAGATCGCCTTCACTGCGAGGCGGGGCATACACCAAGGCAATGTTGATGGTTGCAGCGGATTGCGGCACCGGTTCGCCGCCGGTCTCGCGCAGCAGCACCGGCCAGCCAGCCGCAGCGGAGACTTCGCAGGCGTGGTCGAATTGCGCGAGACGGTTGAGGCGGCGCGGCATGACCAGCGCGCGGTCGGTGGGTTGCCAGAACAGCAGGCCGAATTCGGCGTCGCCAGCGCAGACCGAGGCCAGCAAGTCCTGTTCGGCTTGCAGGCCGGATTCGATGGTCAGCGGGGTTGGCAGCGACATAACAGGCTCCGGCAACATGGAAATCTTTAGCGGTTTCGATGGCCCCTTCGCGAGCAGGCTCGCTCCCACACTGGAATGCAATCCTCTGTGGGAGCGAGCCTGCTCGCGAATGAGGTCGACTCGGTCAGTCGAGGGTCGAACCACTGATCGGCACACCACGCTCCGGAAAGAACAGGCGCTGCAATTCCATGCCCGGATTTTCCGCGCGCATGAACGCTTCGCCGACCAGGAACGAGTACACATCGCTGATTTCCATCAGCTCGACGTCGGCACGATTGAGGATGCCGCTTTCGGTGATCACCAGGCGATCGCGCGGGATGCGCGGCAGCAGGTCGAGGGTGGTTTCCAGGCTGACGTCAAAGGTGTGCAGGTTGCGGTTGTTGACCCCGACCAGCGGCGTGTCGAGAGTCTTAAGCGCACGCTCAAGTTCGTCACCGTCGTGCACTTCCACCAAGACGTCGAGACCGACGCCTTTGGCCACGGCGGCCAGCTCGGCCATTTTCACGTCGTCCAGTGCGGAGACGATCAACAGCACGCAATCAGCGCCCAGCGCGCGGGCCTCAACGATCTGGTACGGATCGATCATGAAATCCTTGCGGATCACCGGCAATTTGCAGGCGGCGCGCGCCTGTTGCAGATAGGCATCGGCGCCCTGGAAGTAATCGATGTCGGTCAGCACCGACAGACACGTGGCCCCGCCCTTCTCGTAGCTCTTGGCGATGTCGGCCGGCACAAAGTCTTCGCGGATCACGCCTTTGCTCGGCGAAGCCTTTTTGATTTCGGCGATCACGGCCGGTTGTTTCTTCTTCGCTTGCGCCAGCAACGCCTGGGCAAAACCACGGGGTGCATCGGCCGCCTTGGCCAGACTTTCCAGCTCGCTCAGGCTGACCCGGGCGCTGCGCTCGGCGACTTCCTCAACCTTGCGCGCCAGAATGTTTTCCAGAACCGTCGGTACACTCATCCTTCATTCTCCACTTTGAATACCGCGGTAAAGGCACCCAGCTCCTCGAGCTTTTCCCGAGCGAGGCCGGTGTGCAGCGCGTCGTGCGCCAGCTCCACACCTTGTTTCAGACTGCTTGCCAGGTCGGCGGCGTACAGCGCCGCACCGGCATTGAGCACAATCATCTCGGCAGCTTTCTGGCCGTTTTCGGTTTTGCGCTTGCCCAGGGCGTCACGGATCAGCGCCAGCGACGCTTCCGGGCCTTCGACGGACAGGCCGTGCAGGCTCTGACTCTTCATGCCGAGGTCTTCCGGTTCGACCCAATACTCAGTGATTTCGTTGTTCTTCAGCTCGGCAACAAAGGTCGGCGCGGCGAGGCTGAACTCATCCAGTCCGTCCTTCGAATGCACGACCAGCACGTGTTTGCTGCCCAGTCTTTGCAAGACTTCGGCCAATGGCCGGCACAGCGTCTGGGTGAATACGCCGACGACCTGATGTTTCACACCGGCCGGATTCGTAAGCGGGCCGAGCATGTTGAACAGCGTGCGCAGGCCGAGTTCGCGGCGCGGGCCGGCGGCGTACTTCATCGCTTTGTGATGGGTCTGGGCGAACATGAAACCGATGCCGACGTTGTCGATGCAGCGCGCGACCTGCACCGGGGTCAGGTTCAGATAAATGCCGGCCGCTTCCAGCAGATCGGCACTGCCGCTCTTGCCGGACACTGCGCGGTTGCCGTGTTTGGCCACGGTGCAACCGGCCGCTGCGACAACGAAGGAGGACGCGGTCGATACGTTGAAGATGTTCGCACCGTCACCGCCGGTGCCTACCACATCGACCACGCCGTCGAGGGTTTTCAGCTCGACCTGATCGGCCAGCTCGCGCATCACCGACACCGCGCCGACGATCTCGTCGATGCTCTCACTCTTCATGCGCATGGCCATCATGAACGCGCCGATCTGCGCTTCGGTGCACTGGCCGGTCATGATCTCGCGCATCACATCGCGCATTTCATCGGTGCTGAGGTCGAGATGTTCGACGATACGGCTGAGGGCTGTCTTGATATTCATGGGAAGTCCTTAGCGCGTGCCGCCGGTTTGTTTGAGGAAATTGGCAAACAGTTCATGACCCTGCTCGGTGAGGATCGACTCGGGGTGGAACTGTACGCCCTCGATGTTCAGGGTCTTGTGACGCAGGCCCATGATCTCGTCGACCGAGCCGTCGTCGTGCTGGGTCCACGCGGTCAGCTCGAGGCAATCGGGCAGGTTGTCGTGCTTGACGATCAGCGAGTGGTAACGCGTAACGGTGAGCGGATGATTGAGGCCGGCGAACACGCCCTTGTCCTCGTGGAATACCGGGCTAGTCTTACCGTGCATGACTTGGCGGGCACGCACCACATCACCGCCGAAGGCCTGGCCGATGGACTGGTGGCCGAGGCAAACGCCGAGGATCGGCAGTTTGCCGGCGAAGTGCTTGATCGCATCAATGGAAACGCCCGCCTCGGTGGGCGTGCACGGCCCGGGGGAAACCACGATGCGCTCGGGATTCAGCGCTTCGATTTCGGCGATGGTCAGTTCGTCGTTGCGCACCACTTTGACCTCGGCACCCAGCTCGCCGAGGTATTGCACAACGTTGTAGGTAAAGGAGTCGTAGTTGTCGATCATCAGCAACATGGCGTTTCGAACCTCTTGAATTCTGACTTGATGACAGCCTTCAGATGACTTGCCCGCAGGGCGCTGCGCGATGTCGGACGCGCACAGGGCGCCAGCACAGCGGCATTTCAAACAGACAAGGAAGGCAAAGCGATACAGATCCGGCGGAGCCGGCAGAGAAGATTCAGGCGCGCCAACGCCAGCGGGCGTGTGCCTTGATGACTTGATCCAGGAGTTTGCTGGTGATCAACACGGGGAAGGTCTCGTTCATACGTTCCGGCACAGTAACTTAGCTGGGCGGAGCGTGCAATATGGCGGGGCCTGCGGGTTATAAAACGGCAGAGGGATTCACGACCGATGGCAAAATGCCGAAAGTTTTTGGTACTGTCGTTTCGTTCACCTACAACAATAAATAAACGGACTTGCTCATGATCAGACAGACGTTGTTTGTACCGCTGGCCAGCTGCCTTCTCGCACTCGCCTGCGCCCAGGCCAATGCAGCGCCCAATCCTTATTCCAGTTTCATCGTCTTCGGTGACAGCCTCAACGATGCCGGCACTTTCGCCGACAGTGGCGGCCCGGCGGGCTCCACCGAGCGCTACACCAACCGCACCGGGCCGGTGTATCAGGATGGCAGCGGCGAAGTTTTTTCATTGAATTCCACCCAGTTGCTCGGCGGCCGCCTGGGCTTTTCGCCCGACCAGACAGCCTCTTCCAGCTCCGCAGTGCGCGCGGAAAACGGCCAGCCCGACGGCAACAACTGGGCGGTCGGTGGTTATCGTACCGACCAGATTCTCGACTCGATCACCACCCAATCGGCCACCGGCGAACGCACCCGTGCCGGATACCTGCCGTCGAACGGCTTCCGCGCCGACCCGAATGCGCTGTATTACATTTCCGGTGGCGGCAACGACTTCCTCCAGGGCCGCATTCTCAGCCTGCCCCAGGCCAACGCCGCAGCCGATCGACTGGCCGATAGCGTGCAAACCCTGCAGACCGCCGGCGCCAAATACGTGATGGTCTGGCTGCTGCCCGACGTGGGCCTGACACCGGCCCTCAATGGCACGCCGCTGCAAGCGTTCAGCAGCACCCTCGCCAACCAGTTCAACAGTCAGTTGGTGACGCGCCTGCAAGGCATCAACGCTGAAGTCATTCCGCTGAACATTCCGGTGCTGCTCTCGGAAGTCTTCGCCGACCCGGGGCGCTTTGGCCTGGCTACCGACCAGAACCTCACCGCGACTTGCTTCAGTGGCAATAGCTGCACGGAAAACGCCCGCTACGGGATCAACAGCGCCACGCCGGATCCGACCAAACTGATCTACAACGACGGCGTGCACCCGACCGAATCCGGGCAAAAACTCATCGCCGATTACGCCTATTCGCTGTTGGCTGCGCCGTGGGAATTGAGCCTGCTACCTGAAATGGCCCACGGCACCGTGCGGGCGCATCAGGATGAATTACGCAACCAATGGCAGGCAGACTGGGAGAACTGGCAAGCGGTCGGCCAATGGCGTGCGATTGTCTCGGCGGGCGGACAGCGTCTGGATGTCGACAGCCAAAGCAGCGGCGCCAGCGCCGATGGCAGCGGTTACAACCTCAACGTCGGCGGCAGCTATCGCTTGAACGAGGCCTGGCGCGTGGGCGTGGCGGCCGGTTTGTACCGGCAGAATCTCGAGGCCGGGCACAACGATTCCGACTACAAACTCAACAGCTACATGGCCACCGCGTTCGCCCAGTTCCAGCAGAACCGCTGGTGGGCCGACGCGGCGCTGACCGGCGGCAAACTCGACTACGACAACCTCAAGCGCAAGTTCGACCTCGGCGCCAGCGAGGGCGCGGAAAAAGGTGATACCGACGGCAGCCTGTGGGCGTTCAGCACGCGCCTGGGCTATGACATTGCGCAACCGGGCAGCCAATGGCACCTGTCGCCGTTTGTCAGCGCTGATTACGCCAGTGTCGATGTCGACGGTTACTCGGAAAAGAGCAACCGCGCCACCGCGCTGACCTTCGATGACCAGAGCCGCGATTCGAAACGCCTGGGCCTGGGCATCCAGGGCAAGTACAACTTCACCGCGCAAACCCAGGTGTACGGCGAATACGCCCACGAGCGTGAGTACGAAGATGACGTGCAGAAGGTCAACATCGCACTCAACACCCTGCCGGCCAATGACTTCACCCTTGAAGGCTACACACCGGCAAGTCACCTGAACCGCTTGAGCCTGGGTGTCAGTCACAAGCTCACGGCGGATCTGGCGCTGCGTGGCGGTTATACGTTCCGCAAGGATGATGACTTCAAGCAGCAGGGCCTGAATGTCGGGGTTGTGCTGGATTTCTGAGTCGTAGATGCAAAAAAGCGGCGCCTGTCAGGGCGCCGCTTTTTTTATGCCTCAACACAAAACCCAATGTGGGAGCGAGCCGGCTCGCGAAAGCGCTGGGTCAGTCAGCATCAACGGTGACTGACACAGCCTGTTCGCGAGCAGGCTCGCTCCCACACGGGAAATTGCGTGGCTCAGGCGTCCGGGGTCTGCTCGGCCAGGGCCACGGCGCGGAACATCGCGCGGCGTTTGTTCAGGGTTTCTTCCCATTCCAGCGCCGGCACCGAGTCGGCGACGATGCCGCCGCCGGCCTGCACGTGCAGCTCGCCGTTCTTGATCACCGCCGTGCGAATGGCAATGGCGGTGTCCATGTTGCCGTTCCAGGCGAAGTAACCGACCGCGCCGCCGTACACACCGCGCTTGACCGGCTCGAGTTCGTCGATGATTTCCATCGCGCGAATCTTCGGTGCGCCCGACAACGTACCCGCCGGCAGAATTGCTCGCAGTGCGTCCATTGCGGTCAGGCCCGACTTCAACTGGCCGGTGACGTTGGAGACGATGTGCATCACATTGGAATAACGCTCGATGACCATTTTCTCGGTGAGCTTCACCGAGCCGATTTCCGAGACTCGCCCGGTATCGTTGCGGCCCAGATCGATAAGCATCAAGTGCTCGGCGATCTCCTTGTCATCCGAGAGCAGGTCCTGCTCCAGCGCCACATCGGCTTCTTCGGTGGCACCGCGTGGGCGCGTGCCGGCGATCGGGCGCACGGTGATCAGGTTGTCTTCGACGCGCACCAGCACTTCCGGCGAACTGCCGACGACGTGGAAATCGCCGAAGTTGAAGAAGTACATGTACGGCGTCGGGTTGAAGCAACGCAGCGCGCGGTACAGATCGATCGGCGCAGCCTTGAAGTCGATCGACATGCGCTGCGACGGCACGACCTGCATGCAGTCACCGGCAAGGATATATTCCTTGATGGTGTCGACGGCTTTTTCGTAATCGTCCTGGGTGAAACTGGAACGAAATACCGGATCGGCCGATTGCTGTTTGCTGAAATCCAGGCCACGACGCGGGGTGATCGGCTGACGCAGTTGCTCGAGCAGTTCCTGCAACCGCGCCTGGCCTTGCTCGAAGGCATCAGTTTGCGCCGGGTCGGCGAGGACGATCGCGTGCATCTTGCCGGCCAGGTTGTCGAACACCACGACGGCATCGGAGACCATCAGCAGAATATCCGGCACGCCCAGCGGATCCGGGTTCGGACATTTGCCCAGACGCTTCTCGACATAGCGCACGCAGTCGTAACCGAAGTAACCGACCAGGCCACCATTGAAGCGTGGCAGACCGGCGATGGTCGGCACGTTGTAGCGCGCTTTGAAGGTTTCAACGAAGGCCAGCGGGTCTTCGACATCATGGCTTTCGGTCTCGACGCCATCGACGGTGATGCTGACGTGATGATCATGAACCCGCAGCACGGTGCGGCACGGCAAGCCGATGATCGAATAACGGCCCCATTTCTCGCCGCCCTGCACCGATTCGAGCAGGTAGGAGTTGGGCTGATCGGCCAGTTTCAGGTAGATCGACAGCGGCGTGTCGAAGTCGGCCAGGGTTTCGCAGGCCAGCGGGATGCGGTTATAGCCGTCAGCGGCCAGACGCAGGAATTCTTCGCGATTCATAAGGTGCCTCGTGGTGTGAGGTGCAATCAGTCAGGTATGCAAACGCGCCGGCAGGGCCGGCCAGAATCAGTCAGGCGCGCCAACGCCAACGGGCCAGGGCCTTGATAACTTTCATCCAGAGTTTGCGGGTGACCACCACGATGGCGTTTCCAGAAGGGGGTTGAACAGCGTCGGGCAACGTTATCCCACCGGCCAGATCCAGGCAACCGGGAATTAGTTTGCGCAAATCGTCGATCACCAGTGCCGGCGATTCCTCGGCAATCGGCCGGCCATGGTTGTAGCCATAACTCAGCGCCACACACTTGACCCCCGCTGCTTTCGCCGCCTGCACATCGCTGCGCGAGTCGCCGACGAACAACGATTGCGAGGCCGGAATGTTGGCCATTTTCATCACGAAAAACAGCGCCGCCGGGTCAGGCTTCTTCTGCGGCAGGGTATCGCCGCCGATGATCCACTTGAAGTAGCGGCCGATCTTCATCTGATCGAGCAGCGGCGCGACGAAGCGCTCGGGCTTGTTGGTGATCAGCGCCATGGCCACGCCTTGCTTGTGCAGCCACTTGAGCGTGTCGCGCACACCGGGATAGACCACGGTCAGCTCATGGCTGGCGCCGTACGCCTCCATGAAAATCTCCAGTGCGCGCTCGGCTTCGGCGTCATCCACCGCCGAATGATCGATGCTACCGGCCAAGGCCCGACGCACCAGCACCGGAGCGCCATTGCCGACCCATTCGCGCACCGCTTCGATACCCGCCGGCGGACGGCCGAGGGAGAGCAGCATGGTGTCCACCGCCGCTGCCAGGTCGGGAACCGAATCGACCAGCGTGCCATCCAGATCGAACATCACCAACCGTGGCAACTGCCCCGGGAACAACTGCTCAAAACCGCTCATGGGCGCGCCAGTGCCAGCTCGGAACGCATCTTGTCGATGACTTCCTGATAGTTCGGCGCGTTGAAAATGGCCGAGCCGGCGACGAAGGTGTCAGCACCAGCAGCGGCAATCTCGCGGATGTTGTTGACGTTGACGCCACCGTCGATTTCCAGACGGATGTCGCGGCCCGAGGCGTCGATGATCGCCCGCGCTTCACGCAGTTTGTCGAGGGTGCCGGGAATGAACTTCTGCCCGCCGAAGCCCGGGTTGACGCTCATCAGCAGGACCATGTCGACCTTGTCGATCACGTACTTGAGCACGTCCAGCGGAGTCGCCGGGTTGAACACCAGACCGGACTTGCAACCGCCTTCACGGATCAGTTGCAGCGAGCGATCGACGTGCAGCGTGGCTTCCGGGTGGAAGGTGATGTAAGTCGCGCCGGCTTCGATGAAGTCGCCGACGATGCGGTCCACCGGGCTGACCATCAGGTGCGCGTCGATCGGTGCGGTGACGCCGTACTTGCGCAGTGCCGCGCAGACCATCGGGCCGATCGTCAGGTTCGGTACGTAGTGGTTGTCCATGACATCGAAGTGGACGAAGTCCGCGCCGGCGGCGAGAACGTTGTCCACTTCCTCGCCGAGGCGGGCGAAGTCGGCGGAGAGGATCGACGGAGCAATTACGAAGGGCTGCATGACGCACCTGTGCTGAGCTAAATCACGATGGCGCGCATTGTATACCTCAAGTTTCCACGCGCGCACCGGGACCGCGATGATTGGGTTGTGCCATGAGCCCTCAGCGACCGCGCCTCAGTAAGCCGCGCGGTAGATCTTCTCGATGTCGCCGGGGCTGAGTTTGCGCGGATTGTTGCGCATCAGCCGCTCGATGCCGGCGGCCTCCACGGCCATCGCCGGGATTGCTTCCTCCGGCACGCCGAAACTGCGCAGCCCGGCAGGGATTTCCACCGCTGCGCACAGGTCGGTCATGGCCTGTACGGCTTTGTCTGCGGCTTCGCTGGCGCTCAGATGCGCGGTCTTCACGCCCATGGCTTCGGCAATATCCTGCATGCGTTCGACGCAGGCCATTTTGTTCCAGGTCATCACATAGGGCAGCAGCAAGGCATTGCTGACACCGTGGGCAATGTTGAAGCGACCGCCCAGCGGATACGCCAACGCATGTACCGCACCGACCCCGGCGTTACCGAACGCCATGCCGGCCATGAGGCTGGCGGTGGCCATGTCTTCACGCGCTTGCAGGTTGCCGCCGTTGGCGTAGGCCTTGGGCAGAGCTTTGGCGATCAGCTTGATTGCGCCGATGGCGAGGGAGTCGGTGATCGGCGAGGCGTTCACCGACAGATAGGATTCGATGGCGTGCACCAGTGCATCGACACCACTGGCGGCGGTGACGCTGCGCGGACAGGTCAGGGTCATTTGCGGGCTGACCAGCGCCACATCCGGCAACAGATAGTCGCTGACGATGCCTTTCTTCAACTGCGCGACCTTGTCCGAGAGGATCGCCACGTTGGTGACTTCAGAGCCAGTGCCAGCGGTGGTCGGAATGGCGATCAGCGGCGGGCCTTTGCGCGGTACCTGATCGACGCCGAACAGATCTTCCAGCGCACCGTGGTAGCCGGCGTAGGCGGCGACACTCTTGGCAATGTCGATGGCGCTGCCACCGCCAAGGCCGATCAAGCCGTCATGCCCGCCTTCGCGATAGGCGCGCATGCAGTCTTCGACGATGGCGATTTCCGGATCGGGCAGCACACGGTCGAAAATCTCGTATTCGCGCCCGCCGAGTTGCACCAGCGCCAGCTCGACGGTGCCGGACTTGACCAGCGCAGCGTCGGTGACGATCAACGGGTTGTCGATGTCGAGACGGGTGAGTTCGGCGGCCAGTTGCTCGATGGCTGCGGCGCCGGTGATCAGTTTGTGAGCGATTTTGAACTGGGACAGACTCATGGTGCGCAGCCTCTTATAGATGTGGGAGCTGGGCACAAGATTAGCTGGGGATTTGGGGTTGTCTGCTATTCAGGTCATGAATGACCAAAAGCAAAAGCCCCTCACCCTAGCCCTCTCCCAAAGGGAGAGGGGACTGACCGAGTTGTTTGGGAGAAGTACACCGACTTGCGATACCAAGTCGAACTCAGGCTTTGAAAAGCCCAACGTTCTGCTCCCTTTCCCCCTCGCCCCCCTGGGGGAGAGGGCGGGGTGAGGGGGTAAGCTTTTGATCTGGCCCTTAAACCTGAGCAGTCCGCAGTTTTTCGCTGCGGCCACGTAGCCATTCCAGGGTCAGCAGCAGGATCACCGAGAAAGCAATCAGCAAAGTAGCCGCAGCCGCAATCGTCGGGCTGAGGTTCTCGCGAATCCCGCTGAACATCTGCCGAGGCAATGTCGCCTGCTCGGGCCCGGCAAGAAACAGCGTCACCACCACTTCATCGAAAGAAGTGGCAAAGGCAAACAGCGCCCCGGAAATCACTCCCGGCGCAATCAGCGGCAAGGTCACCCGGCGGAATGCAGTCAGCGGCGATGCACCGAGACTCGCAGCAGCACGCACCAGATTGTGATTGAAGCCCTGCAACGTCGCCGACACGGTGATGATCACAAACGGCACACCCAATACCGCATGCACGACGATCAGCGAGAAGAAGCTGTTACCCAGCCCCAGCGGCGCGAAGAACAGATAACTCGCCACGCCGATAATCACCACCGGCACCACCATCGGCGAGATCACCAGCGCCATCACCAGCGACTTGCCGGGGAAGTCGCCGCGGGTCAGGCCGATCGCCGCCAGCGTGCCGAAGATCATCGCCAGCACGGTCGCGGCCGGGGCGACGATAATGCTGTTCTTCAGCGCGCGCATCCATTCCGCCGAGGCGAAGAAGTCGTGGTACCACTGCAGCGAGAAACCTTGCAGCGGATAAACCAGGAAACTTCCCGAGTTGAACGACAGCGGCACGATCACCAGTACCGGCAGGATCAGGAACAACAGGATCAGGCCGCAGAGGATCCGCAGGCTGTAGAACCACACCCGTTCGATGGGCGACATGTAAGGACTCAGCATCGCAAATTCCCCTTAGCTCAGGCGCAGGCGACTGGCGCCGACCAGCCAGCTGTAGATCAGATAAAGCACCACGGTCGCCAGCAACAGCAGCCCGCCGAGCGCAGTGGCCATGCCCCAGTTGATGCTGGTGTTGGTGTAGAAGGCGACGAAGTAACTGACCATTTGGTCGTTCGGGCTGCCGAGCAGCGCCGGGGTGATGTAGTAGCCAATCGCAAGGATGAACACCAGCAGGCAGCCGGCGCCAACGCCGGCGTAGGTCTGCGGGAAGTACACCCGCCAGAAACTGGCGAACGGATGACAGCCGAGGGAAATCGCCGCGCGCATGTAGGTCGGCGAGATGCCTTTCATCACGCTGTAGATCGGCAGAATCATGAACGGCAGCAGGATGTGCACCATCGAGATGTACACGCCGGTGCGGTTGAACACCAGTTCCAGCGGTTTATCGATGATGCCCATGGCCAACAGCGCACTGTTGATCAGACCGCCGGATTGCAGCAGCACGATCCACGCTGCAACCCGCACCAGAATCGAGGTCCAGAATGGCAACAGCACCAGAATCATAAGCAGGTTGCTCTGCCGCGAAGGCAGGTTCGCCAGCAGATAAGCCAATGGATAAGCGAGCAACAGGCAGATCACGGTGATTACCAGGCCCATCCAGAACGTGCGGGCGAAGATGTCGAGGTAGATCGCTTGATCCGGGGTGGCCGGGGCCAGTTCGCCGAGATCATCGATACGGTGATCGACCGCCGCCAGCAGGTAATACGGAGTGATGCTGCTGGTGTTGCGTT
>NZ_RAZO01000004.1:0-1864 GCF_004307535.1 Pseudomonas sp. Sample_9 | reverse complement strand
TACTCGCCGCTCAAGCAGATCACCCCGGAAAACGTCGGCAAGCTGCAGGAAGCCTGGCGCATCCAGACCGGCGACCTGCCAACTGCGGATGACCCGGTCGAGCTGACCAACGAAAACACCCCGCTCAAAGCCAACGGTATGGTCTACGCCTGCACCGCGCACAGCAAAGTGCTGGCACTGGACCCGGACACCGGCAAGGAAATCTGGCGCTTCGATCCACAGATCAAGAGCCCGGTCGGCTTCAAGGGCTTCGCCCACATGACCTGCCGTGGCGTGTCGTATTATGACGAAGCCGCCTATGCCAAGTCTGAAAACGCCGGTTCCGCTGTCATCTCCGAAGCCGGCCAGGCCGTTGCCCAGGCCTGCCCGCGTCGTCTGTACCTGCCAACCGCTGATGCCCGCCTGATCGCGTTGAACGCCGACACCGGCAAGATCTGCGAAGGCTTTGGTAACAAGGGCGTAGTCGACCTGACCCAAGGCATCGGCCCGTTCACCGCCGGCGGCTACTACTCGACTTCGCCAGCGGCGATTACCCGTGATCTGGTGATCATGGGCGGTCACGTCACCGACAACGAATCGACCAACGAGCCATCGGGCGTGATCCGCGCCTTCGACGTGCGCGACGGTCACCTGGTGTGGAACTGGGACAGCGACAAGCCGGACGCCACCGAGCCTCTGGCCCCGGGCGAAACCTACAGCCGCAACTCGGCGAACATGTGGTCGCTGGCCAGCGTCGATGAAAAACTCGGCATGGTTTACCTGCCACTGGGCAACCAGACTCCAGACCAATGGGGTGGCAACCGCACTCCAGGCGCAGAGAAATTCAGCGCCGGCCTCGTCGCCCTGGACCTGGCCACCGGTAAAGTGCGCTGGAACTACCAGTTCACCCACCATGACCTGTGGGACATGGACGTGGGCAGCCAGCCAACCCTGCTCGACATGAAAACCGCCGACGGCGTGAAACCTGCGCTGATCGCCCCGACCAAACAGGGCAGCCTGTACGTCCTCGACCGGCGTGACGGCACGCCGATCATTCCGATCAAGGAAATCCCGGTACCGCAAGGCGCTGTCAAAGGCGACCACACCGCACCGACCCAGGCCCGTTCGGACCTCAACCTGCTGGCCCCGGAACTGACCGAAAAAGCCATGTGGGGCGCCAGCCCGTTCGACCAGATGCTGTGCCGCATCCAGTTCAAGGAGCTGCGTTACGAGGGCCAGTACACCCCGCCATCGGAACAGGGCAGCCTGATCTATCCGGGTAACGTCGGCGTGTTCAACTGGGGCGGCGTCTCGGTCGATCCGGTTCGCCAGCTGCTGTTCACCAGCCCGAACTACATGGCCTTCGTCTCGAAAATGGTCCCACGCGAGCAAGTCGAAGCCGGCAGCAAACGCGAGAGCGAGACCTCGGGCGTGCAGCCAAACACCGGCGCGCCTTACGCGGTGATCATGCACCCGTTCATGTCGCCACTCGGCGTACCGTGCCAGGCCCCGGCCTGGGGCTACGTCGCCGGTATCGACCTGACCACCGGCAAAGTCGTGTGGAAACGCAAGAACGGCACCAGCCGCGACAGCTCGCCAATCCCGATCGGCTTCACCCTCGGCGTACCGAGCATGGGCGGTTCGATCGTGACTGCCGGCGGCGTCGGCTTCCTCAGCGGCACCCTCGACCAGTACCTGCGCGCCTATGACGTGAATACCGGTAAAGAACTGTGGAAATCGCGTCTGCCAGCCGGCGGCCAAGCGACCCCGATGACCTACACCGGCAAGGACGGCAAGCAATACGTGCTGCTCGTTGTTGGTGGCCACGGCTCGCTGGGCACCAAGATGGGTGACTACATCATTGCGTACAAACTGCCGGAATAAG
>NZ_RAZO01000446.1:4791-24970 GCF_004307535.1 Pseudomonas sp. Sample_9 | reverse complement strand
CAGGACTTAATTATTGTGGTCTTACCGGTATGTCCAGTGCAGGCGCAGTCTAGGCTTGGGTTTTTCCTGATTACAAGTGGGAATCATGAAATTGGCATGACCGGTCTGACCGGTGGTCCAGCAGCAAATGTCGCAGCCTCCGACAGCTCTCACATCTGAAATGCGATCTCCCTGTAGGAGCTGCCGAAGGCTGCGATCTTTTGATCTTTCATTCAGACGAAAAAAAACCGGCCAATCACTTGGCCGGTTTTTCATGCTGCGGGTTTATCGTCGCATCAAGCGCCGTACACCGGCAGTTTCTTGCAGATGGCTTTGACTTTTTCACGAACGGTGTCGATCACCGCTTCGTTGTTCAGGTCAGCCAGGATGTCGCAGATCCAGCCGGCCAGCTCTTTGCACTCAGCCTCTTTGAAACCGCGAGTGGTCACAGCCGGAGTACCGAAGCGCAGGCCGGAGGTGACGAACGGCGAGCGTGGATCGTTAGGCACCGAGTTCTTGTTCACGGTGATGAACGCTTTGCCCAGTGCGGCGTCGGCGTCTTTACCGGAGATGTCCTGCTTGATCAGCGACAGCAGGAACAGGTGGTTCTTGGTACCGCCGGACACTACGTCGAAACCGCGCGCGATGAACACTTCGGCCATGGCCTGAGCATTCTTCACCACTTGTTCCTGGTAAGCCTTGAACTCTGGCTGCAGCGCTTCCTTGAAGCAGATTGCCTTGGCGGCGATCACGTGCTCCAGCGGACCACCCTGGGCGCCCGGGAATACTGCGGAGTTGAGCTTCTTCTCGATCTCGGCGTTGGCGCGAGCCAGGATCAGACCGCCACGTGGACCGCGCAGGGTCTTGTGGGTGGTGGTGGTCACGACGTCAGCGAACGGCACCGGGTTCGGATAGACACCAGCGGCAACCAGACCGGCGACGTGAGCCATGTCGACGAACAGGTAAGCGCCGACCTTGTCAGCGATTTCGCGGAAGCGCGGGAAGTCGAGGATCTGCGAGTAGGCAGAGAAACCGGCAACGATCATCTTCGGCTTGTGCTCGACTGCCAGGCGCTCGACTTCGTCGTAGTCGATCAGGCCGTTGGCATCGATACCGTATTGAACGGCGTTGTACAGCTTGCCCGAGGAGGAAACGCTGGCGCCGTGGGTCAGGTGACCACCATGGGCCAGGCTCATGCCCAGAATGGTGTCGCCACCTTGCAGCAGAGCCAGGTAAACAGCGGCGTTGGCCTGGGAACCGGCGTGCGGCTGAACGTTGGCGTAATCGGCGCCGAACAGTTCCTTGGCGCGGTCGATGGCCAGTTGTTCAACCACGTCCACGTATTCGCAACCACCGTAGTAACGCTTGCCCGGATAGCCTTCGGCGTACTTGTTGGTCAGGACCGAGCCTTGAGCTTCCATCACCGCTGGGCTGGTGTAGTTTTCCGAAGCGATCAGCTCAATGTGTTCTTCCTGACGCTGAGCTTCTTGCTCCATGGCGGCAAAAAGGTCGGCGTCGTACTTGGCAATAGTCAAATCACGGCTGAACATGGCGGTCCTCAAGGATCGGGGGGGCAGAAAAGGGGGGCATTCTAACCCAACCGCTTTTGGATGACATATGAAACGACGTCATGTCGCAGACAAGTGGCGTTCATGACAGATGTGCGGTGCTTTTCCCGGCCCCTTCGCGAGCAGGCTCGCTCCCACATGTGAAATGCATTCCCCTGTGGGAGCGAGCCTGCTCGCGAAGGCCGCGCCGCAAATCTTCAGTCGAACATGAACAGCGCGTCATTGCTGAACTGCGCTTCAAACCGCCCCGCCGGCATCGGCCGGCCGAACAGATATCCCTGCACTTCATCGCAGCCATGCTCACGCAGGAAGTCCAGTTGCTCATGGGTTTCCACGCCCTCGGCGATCACCGCCAGGTTCAAGCTGTGGGCCATGGCGATGATCGCCCGGGCGATCTGCGCGTCCTGTTCGCCGGACGGCAGGCCGTCGACGAAAGTACGGTCGATCTTCAGCACGTCGATCGGGAATTGCTTGAGGTAGTTCAGCGATGAATAACCGGTGCCGAAGTCATCGACTGCGATGCTCAGGCCGAGGTTTTTCAGCCCGGCAAGAATCTGCATCGCCTCGCTGACTTCGCGCATCAGGATGCTTTCGGTCAGTTCCAGCTCCAGACACGCCGGGGGCAGACCGGTTTCGCGCAGGATCGTCGCGATTCGCGTGCCCAACTGGCCGTCGGAGAATTGCCGTGCGGAGATATTCACCGAGACCTTCGGCACCCGTACGCGTTGCTGGTGCCAGGTTTTCAGCTGTCGACAGGCCTCGCTGATGACCCAGTCGCCAACATCCACCACCAGCCCAAGCTCTTCCAGCACCGGAATGAAATCCCCCGGCGGCACCAGCCCACGACGCGGATGGCGCCAGCGCAGCAGCGCTTCAGCGCCGGTCAGGCGCTTGCCGTCGCCGCTGAACTGCGGCTGGTAATACAGGACGAATTCGTTCTGCTCCAGCGCATGGCGCAGATCGCTTTCCAGTTCCAGACGCTCCAGCGCACTGGCGTTCATGTCGGCCTGATAGAACTGGAAGTTGTTCTTGCCGCGTTCCTTGGCGTGGTACATCGCCGTGTCGGCGTTTTTCATCAACTGGCTGAGTTCGTTGCCGTCCTGCGGGCTCAGGGCGATGCCGATACTGGCGGTGACGAAAAACTCGCGGCCCTCGAGCACGAACGGCCGCACCAGGCTGGCGAGAATCTGCTCGGCCACGTGAATCGCCCGGTTCAGCGCCAGTTCGCGGTTGGAGCGATGCTGCAGCAGCAGGGTGAATTCGTCGCCGCCCATGCGCGCCACAGTGTCGTCGTCATCGACGCAGGCCAGCAGGCGCGTGGCCATGTCCTTGAGCATGCGGTCGCCGGCGGCGTGGCCGAGGGAGTCGTTGATCGGTTTGAAACGGTCGAGGTCGAGGAACATCAGCACCACCCACGACTTCTGCCGTTCGGCCGCTTGCAGCGCGGTGTGCAGACGATCCTGGAACAGCGTGCGGTTCGGCAGGTGGGTGAGGGCGTCGTAATAGGCGAGGCGGTGAATGCGCTGCTCGCTGGCCTTGCGCTCGCTGATGTCGCTGAAGAAACACACGTAACTGGCCAGATCGCCCTCGTCGTCGAGCACGGCAGTAATGCCGACCCAAGCGGGGTAATGCTCGCCGTTACGGCGCTTCATCCACACTTCGCCTTCCCAGGTGCTGTGCTCGTGCAACTGCTTGAGCACGTAGCGCAAGTGCGCGTCCTGCTGCTCGTCGACAGTGAGCATGTTTGGCAATTGGTCGAGCACTTCGCCGACGCTGTAGCCGCTGACCCGACTGAACGCTTCGTTGGCCTGGACGATGTAGCCGGCCGGGTCGGTGATCAGGATCGCCGAAGTCGAGTGCTCGAATACCGTGGCGGCCATGCGCAGATCTTTTTCGGCACGGCGCTGTTGACTGATATCGCGGCCGACGCCGAGCACGCCTTCGAACGCGCCGTGTTCGTCCCACACCAGCACCAGGCGCAGTTCGATCGGAATCTTGCGGCCATCGGCGCGCAGGCAGTCGAAGAGGAACAGCTGCGTTTGCACCTGACTGCGCAGCAATGCCAGTTGCTCGGGCTTGTCCAGCGCCTTGCTGACGCGGTCCATCAGCACATGAATGCCGTTCAGTTGCCCGGGATTGGCGATGATCGATTGCCAGCCGTTCTGGAAAATCCATTCGGCGTTGTAACCGAGCACGGCCTGCACCGAGGGGCTGACATAGTTCAGCGAGAGCTTGCTGTCGGTGGAGAAAATCACGTCGCTGATGCTCTCGGCGAGCATGCGGTAGCGCTGCTCGCTGTCACGCAGCGATTCGCTCGCCTCGATCTGTTCGGTGATGTCCTTGGCCACGCCGATGATGCGCGTGACCTGATCGTGCTTGTCCCGCGCCAGCGCCTGTTCACGGATGTCGAAGCGCCGCCACTTGCCGTCGCGATGGCGGAAGCGCAATTGGCATTGCAACAACTGGCTGTAACCGGCGTGACGCTGCAACTGCCGCGAACGATAGTAATAGTCGGCGTCTTCCGGGTGCAGGAGGATTTCCCAGAAGTACTCGCCCATCTGATGCAGTTCAGTGCGGTTGTAGCCCAGGGTCTGGCCGAGGTGGTGGTTGCTGAAAATCATCCGCTGGCTGATCACGTCCTGCACATACAGATGATCGGGCACGGTGCGCACCACGTCCGACCAGAAGCCTTCACGCTCCAGCAGCGACAGCTCGATCAGCTTGCGGCTGGTGATGTCGTTGATGCTGAGGATCACCGCTTTATAGTCGTGCTGCTCGCTCGGCAGGCGCAAAACCATCCACAGATGCTGGTCGCGACCGTTGCTGTTGGGCAGTTTGATTTCCAGTTCCAGCTGCTTCTGCTGTTGCAGGACGGCGTCGAGGATCTGCTGACCGATCGCGCACTGCGGATGGCGCTGGCCATCGATCAGCAGTTGCCAGGCATCGTCGCAGGAGTGCACATCGAGCAGTTGCAGGGCGACCTGGTTGACTTCGGTGACGCGCATTTCCGCAAGCAACTGCTGGCGCTGCTGCGGTTGGTCGAGCCAGGCCTTGAGCTGGTCACTGGTCTGGATCTGCGCCTTGTCGAACATCTGCTTGAGGCCGGACAGGTCAAGCACGCACAAGGCCACGCCGGTGCCTTCGAAAATATCCTGATAACGCCGCCGGCCTTCATGTACTTGGCGCTGGCGCCGACGCATGTTCAGCAGCGCGATCACCGGCAACATCGAGAACGCCAGGCCGAGCAGGCATTTGCCGATGAACGCCGGCAGCAATTCTTCCAGTACGCGCTGGCGGTCGAACAGCCCGCGCAATTGCCAGTCGCTGCTGCTCAGCGGCACGGTCAGCACGGTGTTCGCCACATCGTCCGGGGTCAGCACGCCGGCCTTGGCTGACGTCAGCGCAGCGTCGCGGCTGATGATCTGGTGATTTAGGCGGTTTTCCACCAGCCACAACGGGCGCAGGGTGGTGGCGTCCTGTTTGGTCAGCGCGTCGAAGAAGGTTGGCGTCAGGCGCAAGGCCCAGTAACCGCGACTGCTGCCGCTGGCCTGATGCAGCAGCAGATGCACTACCGAGCCGTCATCGGCATTGCTGAAGTAATGCGCCTGGGCGCGGCTGCGGCGCACCAGTTCAGTCAGGTAATCGGCGTCGGAACTGTCGGTGGCGCTGTCGCTGATGATCCGGCCGGAGGGCGAGAGCAGGGCCATGCTGCGCAGGTCGGGCAGCGAGCGTTGCAGTTTGCGCAGGAGCATCTGCTGTTCGTCGGCAGTTTGCGGTTGTTCGACGATCGGTAGCAGATTGAGGGCGATTTGCGCATTCAGCGCCATGTTCAGGCTGACCTGAGCGGCGAGGTCGGCGGTGTAATCGATGGTGTACTGGCGCTGGTTTTTCTGGGTTTCACGCAGTTGATCGAGCAGTTGCCAGAACAGCAACGCGAGCAATAACAGCACGAGGGTGGCCAGCGCCCCCTTCAATGTCCCGCGCAGGGGCGAGCCGGGCGCCGGTGGGGTGCTGCTCACAGAGGCTGGCGGAGTGACATTGGTCAAGCTGTGATCCTGCGATTTGGCTGGACTGGCGCGACGTGCACTATAAGCCGGACGCCCGAAGGGCGGCTAGCATGCCTTGACTCGTGGCGAAGTGCCAGCCCCTCTCGGCTGGACTGCCATCGGTCATTAAGGTAGCTTTGCCGGTTACGCGGGGGCGTTCCAGCTCCTAGAATCAGACTTTTTTTTCCGCGCGCACGCATTGATGACCCTCAAGTGAACGACGCGCACCGGTCTGGCCAGGCATCGCCTGCGCTCCAATCATTCATCTGTCACTGACCCAAGGTTCTCCATGGCTCAATACGTCTTCACCATGCATCGGCTGGGCAAAGTTGTTCCGCCGAAGCGGGAAATCCTCAAGAACATTTCGCTGTCCTTCTTCCCCGGCGCCAAGATCGGCGTGCTCGGCCTCAACGGTTCGGGCAAATCCACGCTGCTGAAAATCATGGCCGGCGTCGACACCGAGTTCGAAGGCGAAGCCCGTCCGATGCCGGACCTGAACATCGGTTACCTGCCGCAAGAGCCGCAACTTGATCCGACCAAGACCGTGCGTGAAGTGGTCGAGGAAGCGGTCAGCGTGATCAAGGATGCGCAAGCGCGCCTGGACGAAGTCTACGCGGCCTACGCCGACCCGGATGCCGACTTCGACAAGCTTGCTGCTGAACAGGCCAAGCTCGAAGCGATCCTGCAGGCCAGCGACGGCCACAACCTCGAGCGTCAGCTGGAAGTCGCCGCCGATGCGCTGCGTCTGCCGGCCTGGGACGCGAAAGTCGAACACCTGTCCGGTGGTGAAAAGCGTCGTGTCGCCCTGTGCCGTCTGCTGCTGTCCGCGCCGGACATGCTGCTGCTCGACGAACCGACCAACCACCTGGATGCCGATTCGGTGGCGTGGCTGGAGCATTTCCTCCACGACTTCCCGGGCACCGTGGTCGCGATCACGCACGACCGTTACTTCCTCGACAACGTCGCCGGCTGGATTCTGGAACTCGACCGCGGCGCGGGCATTCCTTACGAGGGCAACTATTCGGGCTGGCTCGAAGCCAAGTCCGATCGTCTGGCTGCCGAATCCAAGCAGCAGTCGGCCCACGAAAAAGCCATGAAAGAAGAACTGGAGTGGGTGCGCAAAGGCGCCAAGGCCCGCCAGTCGAAATCCAAGGCACGTCTGCAACGCTTCGAAGAAATGCAATCGCAGGAATTCCAGAAGCGCAGCGAGACCAACGAGATCTACATCCCGGCCGGTCCACGCCTGGGCGACAAGGTCATCGAATTCAAGAACGTCACCAAGGGCTACGGCGATCGCGTGCTGATCGACAACCTGTCGTTCTCCATGCCGAAGGGCGCCATCGTCGGCGTGATCGGCGGTAACGGTGCCGGTAAATCGACGCTGTTCCGCATGCTGATGGGCAAGGAAACGCCGGATTCCGGCACCATCGAAGTCGGCGAAACCGTGCAACTGGCCTGCGTCGACCAGAGCCGCGAAGACCTCGACGGCAGCAAGACCGTGTTCCAGCAGATTTCCGACGGTTCCGACCAGATCCGCATCGGCAACTACGAGATCCCGTCGCGCACCTACGTCGGTCGCTTCAACTTCAAGGGCGGCGACCAGCAGAAGTTCGTCAAGGACCTCTCCGGCGGTGAGCGCGGTCGTCTGCACCTGGCGCTGACCCTGAAGGAGGGCGGCAACGTCCTGCTGCTCGACGAACCATCCAACGACCTCGACGTGGAAACCCTGCGTTCGCTGGAAGAAGCGCTGCTGGACTTCCCTGGCGCGGCGATTGTGATCTCCCACGATCGGTGGTTCCTTGACCGTGTCGCCACGCACATCCTGGCGTACGAAGACGACTCGCAAGCGGTGTTCTTCGAAGGCAACTACACCGAGTACGAAGCCGACCGCAAGAAACGCCTCGGCGAAGCAGCGGCCCAGCCGCACCGGGTACGCCACAAGAAACTGGCCTGATATTGGGTGGCTTGCTTGAAAACGTGCCTTCAGGCCTGACCGGTTGACTGAAAACCGAGGTCTGAAATATGTCTCGCCCGGGTCGTTGCGACCCGGGCGATGATTGATGCCGGGGTACATGCCGGCTTCGGTGACACCTCTTCCGGCCAGCAATTGGCCCCATGAAACCTGAACTGGCTTACTTTTTTAACAGGTTGTCACTCATTCCAACACCTGCTCAATGAGCAACTGCGGTCGATCGACGATTCGATGATAGACGCCGGGTCCCACGGCGACACTTCCTACATCACTCTCAGATTTGCCTGACTTCTTTCCCTTTCTCGTCCGTGCAAAGTCTCGCGTTCCTATCTCCTGTCACGCGAGGCTTCGCGAATGTTCGCCAATGAAAAACCTCTGGCTCTCGGCAACTCCCTGCCTGTGGGTAAGTCATTGGCAACCAGGTTGTTCCTGCCTTCGGTGCTGCCTCTGGGTATTACGGCTTTCTACACGGTGCCAGCCCTGATTTCGTTCCTCAAGGGTGACGATCCTAAAGCCTCCGTTGTTCTCTTGCTCTCGGTGATATGCACAATCCTTTATCTGTTCTTCTGGATATCAAGGATTGATGTGCTGGTACTTGATTTTATTTATTCCTGGAAGAAGAAATACGTCGGAATGCGCAAGTTGGCATTGTGGGTTTCCGGCAGTTATTTCGTGCTAATGGTGTATGTGTCATACACGGCATCTTCCATACCCCTTTTTGACTCAATCAGGGGCTTGGATGTACAGGCCGTTGCCGAAGGCAGGGAAACTTTTTTACGCGCAAGAGTCGGGTTCGAAGTTGTATTGAATTACTTGTACTCCATGTTTCGCTCGTTCCTGATGCCATTCGCTGTGTGCATTCTGTATCAGGGTAATAGCAGGTTAAGACATGCCGTGCTTCTGATGTTTCTGTTCTCATTGATGCTCACGCTGGAGAAAAGTTTGAGTGTTTTGGCCCTGCTGCCGCTTTTTTATTTCTTTACGCAAAAACGCAATTACAGAATGGCCGCACTCGTACTCCTGCTGACAATAGCAGCAATTGGCACCACCTCCTTTCTGGCACGCGGGGGCTTGGCCGATGATTCGTACACAGCCGGGGCTGCTGCACAGATCGGTTCGGGGAATCAATCCAGTAAAGACAGAAGTCTGAGACAGGCGGCTCTTACAGTTCCCGAAAAATATAATATGTTCAGAGGGAATAGCCAGGTTGAATACATCCTCAACAGGGTTTTTTACATTCCTTATATAACAGCGCATGAATGGCTAAGATATCAGCATGAGATCATGAATGGTGAGTTCACATTCGGGCGTAGTATTTCGGTAGTTGCCGCTTTCCTGGGGGAGGAAAAAATAAATCTTGAGAAAGAAGTTTTCAGTTTTCAGTGGGGGCAAAATGAAACGGCAACAGGCTCGGCGAATACAGCGTACTTTATTGATGCTTATCTGAATTTTGGATTTGCAGGGTGCTTTTTATACACGCTTGTCATCGTATGTATACTTCGGCTAACGGTCATGTCTGATATTGCCATACTTCAAGCCTGTGTTTTTGTCCCTTTGATATTTCTGCTGTTCAATTCGCTTACCGCCATGATCTTCAGTGGCGGGTTGTTTTTTCTTGTGTTCCTGGCGCTGTTTATCTCCGGGAAGAATCCGCCGTCCGAAACGTCATAGATACCGGCATCCTGCCTTGCGCCTTGCCGGGCGCTCGGAAAGGTATTCAAACGGGCAAGGAGTTCTGCAGATCCAGCACCTCGATCAGGCAATCACCAGCAGGTCGACTCCACAACACTTCATCTCCAATACTGGTACCGAGTAACGCCTGCCCCAACGGCGAGCCCCAATTGATAAGGCCCTGCGTCGCATCCGCCTGGTCCTCGCCTACCAATTGCACTCGTTGCTGCTGGTCATGCTCATTGGCAAAGGTGACCCATGTGCCGATCCGCGCTTTGTCGGCCGATGCGGACAAAGACACCACTTGAGCGCTTTGCAGGCGGTGATTGAAATACCGCCAGTCCCGCTCAAGGTCGGCCTGGCGCTGCTTGTCTGCAAGTTCACCCTTGGTGCTCTGATCATTGATCTGGCTTTGCAATTCGGCGACCTTGGCCTGCAACTGCGCCAGGCCCTGCGGTGTGACGTAATTTGGCTGCGTGCTGACCTGACGTTCGACCGGCTGATCGGCCTGCGCGGCGGCGTTGTCTTCGTTGACGAATGCGCGACTCATGAAGTCCTCCTCTTAAAGGATTTGGGCCATGGTTGCCGGCATTTGGTTTCAATGGATGTCCGCAAGCGACCTATTGCGAACGATAAGCCCGCCCAGCATCCTGGTCCTTCTGCTGCTGCCAGGCGCGTTCGCGTTCGTCCCAATGTTCGTTGCGATATTGCTCGCGATCCTTGTTTTCGAGCATCGCCTGACATTGCCGGAAGCCGTCGACCCAGCCTTCGGCGTATTGCTGATCCTTGAGATAGCGCGGCACGTTCTTGCGAAATTCGCCGCTGATCGACCCCGCCGCTTGCCGGCCGCTGATGCAGCCGTCATCGAAACCGTCGGCGAAGGCCGGTGGATAACCCTTGGCGATCAAGTCTTCATGGGGGGTCTGGCAACCGCCCAGCGCCAATACAACGCCCAACAACCCCACGCACCGCCACATCGCACTCTCCCGCGCCGGTTTTCGGCTGATACGGGAAGTCTAGAAGGCGATTCATGAGGCGGCTGTCGAAGGCCTGTGAAAAATCCATTGCACACCAAAAAGCCCGTGTGGGAGCGAGCCTGCTCGCGAAGGCGTCGTGTCAGGCAACACTACTATTGACTGACCCACCGCTTTCGCGAGCAGGCTCGCTCCCACAGGGAGATTCACACAGGCTCGGGATCAGTAGTGATACCACTTCACTTCCAGCATGACTTCTGTTTCCGGGCTGGCGAGCTGGCTGAATTCACGCTGCGCACTCAAGCGCAGACCGAGGTTGCGCGACAGCTCCCACTGCTGATTCAGGCTCAGGCTGCGGCGCACTTCGCCGTTGAAGAAGTAGTCGCCCTTGGCCTCCAGGCTCAGATTGCCCAGCGGGTTTTTCCACAGCACGCCGGTGTTGAAGCCACCAGCCGGGGAAACGAACTCGGCGAAGTCGTTGTTGTGCTCCACGCGCACCGTGCCAAGCGCGAAGCCGAGCACGTCTTCGCCCAACTGCCACGTGCCGCCGCCGCCACCGTTGACATGGCTGACCAGCGTTTCGTCGTCATGCTTGCCCGGCACGCGCTCAAGGCCACCGGTGACTTGCCACGACAGCGGCTGCAGCAGCTCGTTGCGCGGTGTCAGCGAACGGATGGTGGCCAGATCCAGTTGCTGCAACTGCCAGTCATTGCCTTCGTATTGACGCAGCTTCAGTTGCAGGATCTCGATCTGCGCGCCGAGAGGAAAGCTTTCGGCGTTGTCATTGAGGTCGTGATAAGCCATGCGCAGGCCGTATTCGCCAAAGGCGCGATCGCCTCGCGTACCGAGCCCGGCCTGCCAGGTGCGGGACTCGTGGCCATCTTCGGGCAGACCGGGTTGCGGAATCTCCAGCTCCGGCGCCGGGTTCTTGTTGATCGCCCGCAACAGTTCGAAACTGCGTTGCGCTCGTTGCGGGTCGCGCTCCTGACCGTTGGCGCGGTAGCGCTCCAGACGATAGGCGGCATCGACGATCAACGCCTGACGTGCGCGCGGCAGGGCTTTGAACGTCGGATCCTGCAAGGCTTTTTGATCGGCGCTGACTTTCAGCACCCATTGCTGTTCATCATCGCTCAACGGCTCGGCGCGGCTGAGCAGTTCACGTTCGCGGGACGGGCGATATTCGATGTGCTCGACCAGCCCGGCTTCTTTCACCGCTTTGACGGTGTCGGTCGGGATCGCGGTCAGCGGGAATTGTTCGGTCAGGCGCAGGCTCGGCCGCGCCACTTGCAGCAGTTCCAGCAAGCGATAGGAGCAGTTTTCGTCGAAGAAGAAGTAGTCGAACTGGATCTGCTTGAGCTCCCACACATGTTCGACCATGCGTGCGGTTTCTTCCTGAGTCAGATTGAGCCGGTATTCCCACAAGTCACGGTTTTCCAGGCTGCGGTATTCCGAGAGTTTTTCCTGATACGGCACCAGCGCGAACAGCCCTGGGTAGCCGCCCATCAAGCCTTTCCAGGCATACAGAATGCTGTTGTCCGAGCCTTCGATGTAGGCACCGAAGTTGATCGCGTAGCTGAGCAGCGAGGTTTTATCAGCCTGCACGTCCGCCTGATCGATGCGCAGCAGGGTGTGGCCGAACATCGACGACGGGCTGTTGAGATACGCCGCCGGGAAAATCATCACCGCACTGTGCGGCGAGACGTCCTTGAACCATTTCCTGTATTCGGCGCATTCCGGCGCTGGCAGGTCAGCGAGATTGAGCTGCGCTTTCAGCCAGCGTGTACGCGCCGGGAATACGCATTGTGCGTGTTGCTCGCCGAGGCTGGCCGGGGCGTACAGCGCCTGCACGGTGGCGGCCAGTTCGCGGTCCGGATGTTCATTGCCGTCGGGAGCGAGAAAGAACTTCTTGTCGCTGACATAGCTGCGCCAGCCGCCAAGCTTGGCGGTTTCGTAATGACCGAGGGAAATCCAGAAGCGGTCGTTGGCCAGTTGCTGCAAACGTTGAGGATCGATGTGAGGCGCGGCGGACAGCGGGGCGCAGACACAGAGCGCCAGCCAGGCAAGGCGTTTGAGCATAGGTGGCAACTTAAGTCGAAAGAAAAAAAATCCCGGATCGGGGGTAATCACTGCACCCTGTGGCGAGGGGATTTATCCCCGCTGGGCTGCGAAGCGGCCCCATAAGCTGTGTCACCAATGCATCGGATACATCGCATGCACAGGTTTTACGACTGCTTCGCAGCCGAACGGGGATAAATCCCCTCGCCACAGACCGTAATCAAAATAAAACCCGCTTCCCGAAGGAAGCGGGCGGGGTCGAGCTTAAGCCTGAGTTGCGTACTTGGCCAGACGTGGGTCCGATTTCAGTACTGCCAGGGTGTTGGTATGCACGTCTTCAGCGGTCACGTCAGCCTTGCTGAAGATCTGCTGGAAGTGCTCGTGGGTCACTTGCGCGAAATGCGCGCGATCTTCCGGTGCTACGCCCAGTACCACGGCATAGGTGGTCAGCGCTTCGCCGTTGCCTTTGGCCATGTCTTCGGACAGCTCGTTCATCATGCCATTCATGGCGAACCAGGATTTGCCGCCGTAGGTCAGCGATGCGTTGGTCGAGCAACCGTTGGTGCCGGAAGTCATACCGAACGTGGCGTTACCGGAAGTGCCGTTGGTGGTGGAAGCAAGGAAGTGCGCCGGGGTGCCACGCTGACCTTCGAACAGCATGTTGCCCCAACCGCAATCCGGGCCGCCCGGGGCTTGCGCCATTGCGTTGATGGATACAGCGGTGAAGAGAGTACCGAGAAGAATCCGTTTCATAGCTTTGTTCTCTTTATGTGCATACCAATGGACAGGGTTCTGGCCCTTCGCGCTCTGCCCGAGGACAAAGCCGAAAGTGTCAGTGGGCCGGTATTAGTTCCAGCCGCGCAGTTTGGAGTTTAGGCACGTTCCAGCGGTTCCGTGACTTTTTGCAAAATATTTGGAATAAACCTCTGATTTATCGGGACGCGTCGGCCCGCCGCGCGCTTGTCTATGCTTTGTCATGTGGCGCGCCTTGCCAGTGGGGCACGGGCAGCGCCAGAATGCCGCTACCTGCCCCGCCTGATTGTTAAGGAAGCCCGATGCCTGATCCTGTTGCTGCCAGCCTGCGTCTTGCGCCCGAAGCGCTGACTCGTCCGTTTTCCGCTGAACAGTTCAGCTTCACCAGCACCAATGATCTGGAGCCCTTTCGCGGTGTGCTCGGCCAGGAACGCGCGGTCGAAGCCTTGCAGTTCGGTGTGGCGATGCCACGCCCCGGTTACAACGTATTCGTCATGGGCGAGCCCGGCACTGGCCGGTTCTCGTTCGTCAAACGCTACCTGAAAGCCGAAGGCAAGCGCCTGCAGACCCCGGCGGACTGGGTCTACGTCAACAACTTCGATGAGCCGCGTGAACCGCGTGCACTGGAGCTGCCATCGGGCACGGCGGCCTCGTTCATCGGCGACATCAACGGCCTGATCGACAACCTGCTGGCGACTTTTCCGGCAGTTTTCGAACACCCGTCCTACCAGCAGAAAAAAAGCGCAATCGACCGCGCCTTCAACCAGCGCTACGACAAGGCGCTGGACATCATCGAGCGTCTGGCCCTGGAAAAAGACGTCGCCCTGTACCGCGACAGTAGCAATATCGCCTTCACCCCGATGCTCGACGGCAAGGCTCTGGACGAAGCTGAATTCGCGCAGTTGCCGGAAACCGAGCGCGAGCGTTTTCACGATGACATTTCCGGCCTCGAAGAACGCCTGAACGAAGAACTCGCCAGCCTGCCGCAGTGGAAGCGCGAGTCGAACAATCAACTGCGTTCGCTCAACGAAGAAACCATCACCCTGGCCTTGCAGCCGTTGCTGGCGCCGCTGTCGGAGAAGTACGCGGAGAACGCCGGGGTCTGCGGTTACCTGCAAGCGATGCAGGTCTACCTGCTGAAAACCGTGGTCGAGCAACTGGTCGACGACAGCAAGACCGACGCCGTCGCGCGCAAGTTGCTGGAAGAACAATACGCACCGAGCCTGGTGGTCGGGCATCCGGCCAGCGGCGGTGCGCCAGTGGTGTTCGAGCCGCATCCGACCTACGAAAACCTGTTCGGCCGCATCGAGTACACCACCGATCAGGGCGCGCTCTACACCACTTACCGGCAGTTGCGTCCGGGTGCGCTGCACCGCGCCAATGGCGGCTTCCTGATTCTTGAAGCGGAAAAAATGCTCAGCGAGCCGTTCGTGTGGGATGCGCTCAAACGCGCCCTGCAATCGCGCAAACTGAAAATGGAATCGCCGCTGGGCGAGATGGGCCGCTTCGCCACCATGACCCTGAATCCGCAGCACATTCCGTTGCAGGTCAAAGTCATCATCATTGGTGCGCGGCAGCTGTATTACACGCTGCAGGATCTCGATCCGGACTTCCAGGAGATGTTCCGCGTCCTGGTCGACTTCGACGAAGACATCCCGATGGTCGACGAAAGCCTCGAGCAGTTCGCCCAGCTCCTGAAAACCCGTACTTCGGAAGAAGGCATGGCGCCGCTGACCGCCGATGCGGTGGCACGACTGGCGACCTACAGCGCACGGCTGGCCGAGCATCAGGGGCGCTTGTCGGCGCGCATTGGCGATCTGTTCCAACTGGTCAGCGAGGCGGATTTCATTCGCCATCTGGCCGGCGATGAAATGACCGACGCCGGCCATATCGAACGCGCTCTGAAAGCCAAGGCCACCCGCACCGGGCGCGTCTCGGCGCGGATTCTCGACGACATGCTCGCCGGGATCATCCTCATCGACACTGACGGTGCGGCAGTCGGCAAGTGCAACGGGCTGACGGTGCTGGAGGTCGGTGATTCGGCGTTCGGCGTGCCGGCGCGGATTTCCGCCACGGTCTATCCGGGCGGCAGCGGTATCGTCGACATCGAACGTGAGGTCAACCTCGGCCAGCCGATTCACTCCAAAGGCGTGATGATCCTCACCGGTTATCTGGGCAGCCGTTACGCTCAGGAATTCCCGCTGGCGATCTCGGCGAGCATTGCGCTCGAGCAGTCTTACGGCTACGTCGATGGCGACAGTGCGTCGCTGGGCGAGGCGTGCACGCTGATTTCGGCGCTGTCGAAAACGCCGCTCAAGCAATGTTTTGCCATCACCGGTTCGATCAACCAGTTCGGCGAAGTGCAGGCAGTCGGCGGGGTCAACGAGAAGATCGAAGGCTTCTTCCGCCTCTGCGAAGCACGCGGTCTGACCGGCGAACAGGGCGCAATCATTCCCCAGGCCAACGTCGCCACTTTGATGCTCGATGAAAAAGTCCTCGCCGCCGTGCGCGCCGGGCAGTTCCACGTGTATGCAGTGCGTCAGGCCGATGAGGCGTTGAGCCTGCTGGTGGGTGAGCCGGCCGGGGAGCCGAACGCCGATGGCGAATTCCCCGAAGGCAGCATCAATGCGCGAGTGGTCGAGCGCCTGCGCGATATCGCCGAGATGATCAGCGAAGAGGACTTGAAAGAGGCCGAGAAGGAACTGGCGCAGGAGGCTCTCGCCGAGGCCAAACCGGCCTGACAGGCTTGCAATAAACCCTGTGGGAGCGAGCCTGCTCGCGAAAGCGCTGTATCAGTCGACGAACGAGTTGGCTGATCCATCGTCTTCGCAAGCAGGCTCGCTCCCACAATTCTTTTCCAGATTGATCTCTGCGGGGATCTTCGGGGAATGTGCCACTACTCTGACGCCAATATTCACACAATGACCATTCGGCGCCTTCTGGTTCCATTTGGCTTGCGCGGGACACTTTTCTTCTATTCTCAGGTCAAGGATATCGACAGTATCACTGGATCGAGCCAGTCCTCCCGTGGGGGCTGAATACCGGCTTTACCGAGGGTCGCCGCCATGTCGCGCAACCTCTGTCTCACCCGTCAATGCCTGGGTCTGGTGACCCGGATCGAATGCGCCGTCAAGCCGCTGGCCGGTGACAACGGCATGTGGACGCTGCTCTTCGCGGCCGGCATGGCCGGCGAACAACCTTCCGCGATCAAAGCCCAAGGCCCGTTCCACGGCCCGGTGGCGGCCGAGTCGATTCTTGACACCATCGTTGAAAGCCTGACCTTGCATGGTTACGAACTGGCCGATGATCCGCAGATCTGGAGCTTGCACTTGCAAGCCCAGCTACGGCAGATCAACGGCGGTCGTGGGCGCAGCCTCAACGGTTAAGGCGCCTGGTCCACCGGCGCCTTGTCGAGCTTGACCTCAAAGCCGTATTGCACGGTGGCGAGGTCGGTGCGCTGATAGGTTTCCACGCGAGTCGGGCGACCGTAAAAATAGTGCACGCCGAGTAGCGCCGGGCCTTCGGTGCTGGCGTCGTGGCTGACCGAAAGAATCTGCTTGAGGTAGTGGCCACTGTCGTCCTTGACGAAGAAACGCCATTCGTTGGCCGGGAAGGTTTTCAGGTCGACCACCAGCGTGTTGTCCTTGATCGCCAGGCCTTTGGGCAATGACTGCGCGTCGTAGGATTGCTTGGCCACCGTGGCCAGAAATAACGGCATTGAACCGACGGCAATCGCCGGGGTTTCCGGAAACAGGTTCAGATCATAAGTAATCGTCGCTGATAGCGGATCGACCTGATATGCCTCGGGCGGCAGTTCGATCGGCTCATCGAGTTTGCCGCCGCGCTTTTCCGTGAAGAAGGTCACGGGACTGACGCCGGGGTTGAGTTCGTCGCCAAGCAATTCGTCATTGAAGGTGCGGCGGTGGGAAAACTCGATACGCGCGGCGCTCGGCTCTTCCACCGATTGATGAATGCGCACGCCGGCCTTCAATTGTTCCTCAGTCAGGTCCGCGCCTTTGAGCCAGTTGGCGGCGAGATCGTCATACACCACAACTGGCAGATCCAGCGGCTGCACGGTTTTGGCCGTGGTGTGCGGATTGAAGGTGCGCACCGGCAGATCCAGGGATTGGCGCGTCACTGTCGCCGAGGAGAAGTCGAGCACGCTGACTTCCAGTGTCTCGATCGGGCCGTGGAAATACACCTTGTTGTAGCGGCGCGGGTGGTCTTTCTCGAAGGCTTGCTGGTCGTCGCTGAGCTGTTTTTCCAGGGTGTCGCTCCAGCTCTTCTGCTTCTGTAACTGCGTCAGTTGTTTCTGGTAGAACGCGACCTGCTCCGGGCTTTCGTTGATCGAACCGGCGCGCACCAGGTATTGGCCGCTGGCGTCGCGGGCCTGGACGATCAGCGGATTGATCCGGGTTTCGGCGACTTCCGCTGCCAGCGGCAGGCTGTTGCTGACTTCGACCTCGGCATAGTTCTTTTCCAGCTTGAGCAGTTTGACGCTGAGGTTGTCGTTTGTGCGGGTCTGGCCGACGTCTTTCTGCGTCAGGTCAAAGCTGTACAGGCGACGCGGCGCGATGACCTCGACCTGGCCTTGCAGGCTGACCGGTTGTGGCAGGCTTTTCTTGTCGACGTTGAGGCCATCGATGAACGGGTAGGTCACCGTCAGGTCATCGGGATTGGTCACGTTGGAGCTGGACGGGCTGAGTTGAATGCCTGGGTCGGTCTCCGACCACTCCGGCTGCCAGGCGATCACGCGTTTGTTGCTCAACGTCACCGAGTGCCACTCGATGCCGTGCGGAAACAGAAAACCGCCGGGAATGTTCAGGTTGAACGGGAATACCGGCTGCAGATCGGTGAGGTAATCCGAGCTGGCGTCCTTGTGCAGCACGAACAGGCCGTTGATGAAGGTATCGACCAGCGCTTGCGGGGTAGGGTAGTGCTTGAGCACGGCGAGGGCGTCTGCGCCGTATTCGGTGTGCGGGGTGATGTCGTCGAGCTTGAGCCGGGCGCGTTCGAGCAACAGCAGCGAACCGCCGAGTTCGGTGATGGCGTCCTTGAGCTTGGGATCGCTGATCGTGTCCAATGACTGTTCGAAGGTGGCGGTCTTTTCGTCGAGGTTGGCGACGTGCTTTTCATCGCCGGGCGAGCAACCGCCGATGAGCAAGGCGAGGCAGATTCCGGCAGTCGTCAAGGCTGATCGCACATCCATTTCCACGCGTCCTGTCCACTGTCATTGGGCTGTCAATGCTTTGGACACTAGCAGAAAAACTTTGTCACACACACGCAGGTGGCGGATTTTCCGGCGGTTTCTGGCTGTCACAGCGGGCTGTTATACTCGCCGCCATTTCCAGCCCCTTGTGTGAGAGTCAATGGAACGCTTTATCGAAAATGCAATGTACGCCACCCGCTGGCTGCTGGCGCCGATCTACATCGGCCTGTCCCTCGGTCTGCTGGCGCTGGCATTGAAGTTCTTCCAGGAAATCATCCATATCCTGCCCAACGTCTTCGCCATGGCTGAATCGGATCTGATTCTGGTGCTGCTGTCGCTGATCGACATGGCGCTGGTGGGTGGTCTGCTGGTGATGGTGATGATTTCCGGCTACGAGAACTTCGTCTCGCAACTGGACATCGACGAAGGCAAAGAGAAGCTCAGCTGGCTGGGCACCATGGACTCGTCGTCGCTGAAGATGAAAGTCGCGGCGTCGATCGTGGCGATTTCTTCGATCCACCTGCTGCGCATCTTCATGGATGCCAAGAACGTCGATCCCGAGCATCTGATGTGGTACGTGATCATTCACATGACTTTTGTGGTGTCCGCGTTTGCCATGGGTTACCTGGACAAGGTCACCAAGCACTGATCAGCCGATCAAGGCAAAAAAACCGCCCGTCTGTTGCGAAACAGACGGGCGGTTTCGTATGTGGCTTGTGCTTTCAAGCGCAGCGGCCTATGCCTGTAACGGTGCGATTCGCCACGGTGTGAGGTGCTTCCATGAACCTGCAAGAGTTGAACGCGTTTGCTGTTGCCAAAAAGGTCGACGAGTTGAACCTGATCTCCATGGAAGGAGGCATTTACCTGTTGGAAGCGAGGATGCATGGGACGGCGTATCCGTTGAGCGATCTCAAGGGCAATATGCTGACGCTGCGCTCAGTGGAGCACGCGCGGGATCTGCTGCATGCCTTCCCGGTTCTGCCATTCAACCTTGTGCACACCTCAGTCCATGACGAAATGTGCGGGCTGGTCGCTGACCTCGATGAAAGCCTGAAAGTGCCGCTCGCCTGGCGCTCGGCCCTGTAGCCCCGGCCCCAAGTCCGGGGTATCTGTGCTAGTCTGCTCGCCCTTTTGGTTCCGGGCGCGCCGGGACGCGCTGTGCACGCACGGCAAGTCCTGTGGCCGTCCGCACAGCGGAGCAGTGTCATGTCCGAAGTAAATCTGTCCACCGACGAAACCCGCGTCAGCTACGGTATCGGCCGTCAACTCGGCGACCAGCTGCGCGACAACCCGCCACCGGGTGTCAGCCTGGACGCGATCCTGGCCGGTCTGACCGACGCTTTCGCCGGCAAGCCAAGCCGTGTTGGCCAGGAAGAGATGTCCGCCAGCTTCAAGGTGATCCGCGAGATCATGCAAGCCGAAGCAGCTGCCAAGGCTGAAGCCGCGGCTGGCGAAGGCCTGGCCTTCCTCGCCGAAAACGCCAAGCGTGACGGCATCACCACCCTGGCCTCCGGCCTGCAATTCGAAGTACTGACTCAGGGCGACGGCGCCAAGCCGACCCGTGAAGACCAGGTGCGCACGCACTACCACGGCACCCTGATCGACGGCACTGTGTTCGACAGCTCCTACGAGCGCGGCCAGCCTGCAGAATTCCCGGTTGGCGGCGTGATCGCTGGCTGGACCGAAGCCCTGCAACTGATGAATGCCGGCAGCAAATGGCGCCTGTACGTGCCGAGCGAACTGGCTTACGGCGCACAAGGCGTTGGCAGCATCCCGCCGCACAGCGTTCTGGTATTCGACGTCGAGCTGCTGGACGTTCTGTAATACCGAGCCTGCCTTGATGGCAGGCTAACCCTGTGGGAGCGAGCAGGCTCGCTCCCACAGGTTTTGTACTACCGCTCATATTTCGATCTTGTTGTGCAGCTCATTGGTCGGGCGCAACGCCCGGGCAT
>NZ_RAZO01000446.1:0-4691 GCF_004307535.1 Pseudomonas sp. Sample_9 | reverse complement strand
GCTCATATTTCGATCTTGTTGTGCAGCTCATTGGTCGGGCGCAACGCCCGGGCATAGCAGAACAGGAACAGATTGCGCACCAGCTCCTTGAGTACCAGCGGCTCGCTGGAATTGAGGCTGCTGACGTCCAGATCGCCTTGATCCTGCAGCTCATGCAAGGCTTCTTCTTCAAGCACCGCACAGACTTCGCCGGTTTCCCGATGGAGGATTCTGAGGTACGGGTGTGGGCGATCCAGCCAGGCGTCGATCAAATAAGTCATGGGTCTCATCTCCTTGAAAGGTTTCAATGAGAATAATTCTTATTCATCAAATAGCAAGTGCCTATTGGCGGATCGTGGAGTTTTTCGGGTAAAGGTTGTGTCAGGTCAAAATGGCTGGCTGATGGCCATGCGCGGATTCATTGAGCCGAAGGGGGGAGGGCAAAGCTCCATCCCACGGCTGGCGCAGGATGGATGACGCAAGGCTCAGACTTTTCTGACGAACTCGGATTTGAGCTTCATCGGGCCGATGCCGTCGATCTTGCAGTCGATGTCGTGATCGCCATCGCACAGGCGGATGTTCTTGACCTTGGTGCCGACCTTGACCACCAGCGATGTGCCCTTGACCTTGAGGTCCTTGATCACGGTGATGGTGTCGCCGTCCTGCAGGACGTTGCCGACCGAATCTTTCTTCACTGCATCATCGGCCGCCACTTCGGCTTCGCCGCTGGCAGACCACTCGTGGGCGCACTCGGGGCAGACCAGTTGGGTGCCGTCTTCGTAGGTGTATTCGGAATTGCATTTCGGGCAGGGTGGCAACGTGCTCACTAAGGTTCCTTGGGTATCAGGAGGACTAAAGGGCGCACATTGTATAGGGTTTTACGCGGAGGAGGGCATAGCGCAGAAACAACTGTGGGAGCGAGCCTGCTCGCGAAAGCGCTGTGTCAGTCAACATTGAGTCGATTGGCAGATTGCTTTCGCGAGCAGGCTCGCTCCCACAGGGGATGAATCAGTGCGTGCGGGCTACCGCGAACTCGCTCAATTCAACCAAGGCATCGCGGTATTCGCTGGCCGGCAGCGCCTCGAGGCACTTGATCGCGCGGGCCACATAATCACGGGCCAGTTGCGCGGTGTACTCCAGCGAGCCGGACGCTTCGACGG
This sequence comes from Pseudomonas sp. Sample_9, assembly GCF_004307535.1. Lineage (NCBI taxonomy): Bacteria > Pseudomonadati > Pseudomonadota > Gammaproteobacteria > Pseudomonadales > Pseudomonadaceae > Pseudomonas > Pseudomonas sp. Sample_9. The sequence continues at coordinate 3,552 of NZ_RAZO01000446.1, read as the reverse complement.
CGATGCGGATGCTTTCGAGGTCTTCGATTCCGCCTTTCTGGATCGCCTGACGCACCAGTGCCGCCTGTTCGGCCGTGCCTTCGCGCATGGTGTAGATCAGCGGCAGGGTCGGTTTGCCTTCGGCCAGATCGTCGCCGACGTTCTTGCCCAGGGTTTCCGCGTCGCCTTTATAGTCGAGCAAGTCATCAACCAGCTGGAACGCCACACCCAGGTGATCGCCAAACGTGCGCAGGGCTTCGCTCTGCTCGGCGGTCGCGCCGGCCAGGGCGGCGGCGCTGTGGGTCGAGGCTTCGAAGAGCATCGCGGTCTTGCCGCGGATGACTTCCATGTAGGTTTCTTCGCTGGTGCTGGCGTCACGCACCTTGGACAGTTGCAACACTTCGCCTTCAGCGATGATGCGTGTGGCCTGCGAGAGAATCTTCATCACCGGCATCGAGCCGAGTTCGACCATCATTTCGAACGAGCGCGAATACAGGAAGTCGCCGACCAGCACGCTCGGGGCATTGCCCCACATGGCGTTGGCGGTCGAGCGGCCACGGCGCATGCCGGACATGTCGACGACGTCGTCATGCAGCAAGGTCGCGGTGTGCAGGAATTCGATGGTGGCGGCCAGCAGGCGCATGTCGTCGCCTTCGCGACCCAGAGCCTTGCCACACAGCAACACTAATAAAGGACGCAGGCGTTTGCCGCCGGCCGACGTGATGTAATCGCCGATTTTCGATACCAGCGGCACTCGAGACGTCAGCTGCTTCTTGATGATGCCGTCGACGGCGCTAAAATCGTCCGCCACCGCGCGGTAGAAAGCTTGGGGTTGCATCAGCGAGAGTCGCTCCAGAAGGGTTGCGCGGCATGCTAGGACCCCCGTCCAGACCTGTCAAGGCGCGATGGACGGCCACTTGCGCGAGGCAGATTGCTTGCGTACAATCGCGCACCCTGAACTTCCTGGGCAGCACCTGCCTTACGCAATTGCACTTGGGCCGTTCCAGCCCCATGCAGCCATGCCAGCCAATACCTCTTCTTATAAAGAGCTGGGTGAGCAGGATTATCGGAGAAATACCATGTACGCAGTAATCGTTACCGGCGGTAAGCAATACAAGGTCGCTGAAGGTGAATACCTGAAGATCGAAAAACTGGAAATCGCTACTGGCGAATCCGTGACTTTTGATCGCGTTCTGCTGGTCGCCAACGGCGACGACGTGAACATCGGCGCACCAGTTGTTGCTGGCGCAACCGTCAAGGCTGAAGTGATCTCCCAAGGTCGTCACGATAAAGTCCGCATCATCAAGTTCCGTCGCCGTAAGCACCACATGAAGCGTATGGGCCACCGCCAGTGGTTCACCGAGATCAAAATCACCGGTATTCAGGCTTAATTACAGCCTAATTCCTCACTAGGAGAATTGAACTCATGGCACACAAAAAAGCTGGTGGTAGTACCCGTAACGGTCGCGACTCAGAAGCCAAACGCCTTGGCGTGAAGATGTATGGCGGCCAGGTCATCAAGGCCGGCAACATCATCGTGCGTCAGCGCGGCACCCAATTCCACGCTGGCTACGGCGTTGGCATGGGCAAGGATCACACTCTCTTCGCTAAAATCGAAGGCGTGATCAAGTTCGAAGTAAAGGGCGCCTTCGGTCGTCGTTACGTGAGCGTAATCGCGGCTTAATCGCGAGATCGCTGGAGAAGCCCTGTCTTGCGACGGGGCTTTTTCGTTTGTGGGGTGAGTCTCTTGCAAAGCTGTTTGTATGGGCTGTCGGCGTGCGATGCAGGTCGTGTCTTGGGGTCGCTGCGCTCATTTTTGCAAGAGTCTTATGTCTTGATTGTTTTTCGGCTCGTCCGTACGGCGAGAGGCGTTGGTTATGAAGTTTGTTGATGAAGTATCGATTCGCGTAAAGGCCGGTGACGGTGGCAACGGTGCCATGAGTTTCCGCCGGGAAAAATTCATTGAAAACGGCGGCCCGAACGGCGGTGATGGCGGTGACGGCGGTTCCATCTACATGATGGCCGACGAAAACCTCAACACCCTGGTCGACTACCGTTACACCCGTCACTTCGATGCCGAGCGTGGCTCCAACGGCGGCAGCACCGACTGCACCGGCAAGAAGGGCGAAGACCTGATCCTGCGTGTGCCGGTCGGCACCACCGTGATCGACTCTGCCACTCAGGAAGTCATCGGCGACCTGACCAAGGCCGGTCAGAAACTGATGGTAGTGCAGGGCGGCTGGCACGGTCTGGGCAACACCCGTTTCAAATCCAGTACCAACCGTGCGCCGCGTCAGACTACGCCAGGCAAGCCGGGCGAGCAGCGCGACCTCAAGCTGGAAATGAAAGTGCTGGCCGACGTCGGTCTGCTGGGCTTGCCGAACGCCGGTAAAAGTACCTTTATCCGTTCGGTCTCGGCCGCCAAGCCGAAAGTCGCCGACTACCCGTTCACCACGCTGGTGCCGAACCTGGGTGTGGTCAGCGTCGATCGCTGGAAGAGCTTCGTCATTGCCGACATTCCGGGGCTGATCGAAGGCGCTTCCGACGGTGCCGGCCTGGGCATTCGCTTCCTCAAGCACCTGGCGCGCACGCGTCTGCTGCTGCACCTCGTCGACATGGCGCCACTGGATGATTCCAGTGCTCCGGACGCGGCTGAAGTGATCGTCAACGAGCTGATCAAATTCAGCCCGTCGCTGGCCGAGCGTGATCGCTGGCTGGTGCTGAACAAGTGCGACCAGATCCTTGAAGAAGAGCACGATGCTCGGGTCAAGGAAATCGTCGATCGCCTGGAATGGACTGGTCCGGTGTACGTGATCTCGGCCATCGCCAAGATCGGTACTGAGCGTCTGTGCCACGACATCATGCGTTACATGGAGGACCGTGCCGATCGCCTCGCCGCAGATCCTGCGTACAAGGAAGAACTGGCCGATCTCGACCAGCGTATCGAAGACGAAGCCCGTGCGCAGTTGCAGGCGCTGGACGACAAGCGTGCCCTGCGTCGCAGCGGCGTGAAGTCGGTCCATGACATCGGCGACGATGACTGGGATGAAGAAGATGTGGATGACGAAGACGGTCCGGAAATCATTTACGTGCGTGACTGATCCGTTGCGATAAACTTGAACGCCGCTCAATCGAGCGGCGTTTTAGTATCCGGAAATCGATCGTTGGTCAGCAATCGCCACGATTAACGTCACGGGCAGTGCCAGGTCGCGCTGCCCTCAAGCTAAGGTTGAAGATGATGCGGAGCAAGGTGACAGGTGCGCAGCGTTGGGTCGTGAAGATCGGCAGCGCTTTGCTGACAGCTGACGGCAAGGGGCTGGATCGCGCGGCAATGAGTGTCTGGGTCGAGCAGATGGTGGCGCTGCATGAAGCGGGCGTCGAGCTGGTGCTGGTGTCCTCCGGGGCGGTAGCGGCCGGCATGAGCCGCTTGGGCTGGACTGCGCGACCCAGTGCCATGCACGAGCTGCAGGCGGCCGCTGCAATCGGTCAGATGGGGCTGGTGCAGGCGTGGGAGTCGAGCTTCGCCGAGCATGGCCGGCACACTGCGCAGATTCTCCTGACCCACGACGACCT
>NZ_RAZO01000154.1:1658-25376 GCF_004307535.1 Pseudomonas sp. Sample_9 | reverse complement strand
GAATTGATTTCCCCGCCGATGGCTGGAGGCTGACAGAGGATCGGGGTTTTTGGTGAAGTGGGGGTGATGAAGGTCAAAAAATTGCGTGGTTTTGGTGCGCGGGGAGATTCTTTCGAAGAGAAACAGCTTACATCTCCCTAGCTTTTTGCCTGCGTCATACGCAGATAGGTCTCGGGTAAAGTAACGATTTAGCTGATAGCGCCCAACAGTCAAAGGAGTTGAAATGGATGTCTGGCATGCGAGCCATGGTGGTAGATCACCACCTATCAACTTCGCGTTGACCGACGAAGATCACTCCGAATACAATGCAGAGGTAGCGCTGATGTAGCTACAAAACCACGATGAGGTAATTGAAATGGCTGCACTCCTGAAAACTACCGATGTGCGCTGCCGCATTGATGAGGATTTGAAAGCGCGTGCCACTGAAGTCTTGAACGCTTGCGGGCTGAGCATTAGTGACGCCATGCGACTTTTTCTGCGACAGGTTGTTGCTACTCAGGGGCTTCCCTTCGAGGTGCGAGTTCCATCGGAGAAGACGGCCCGCGCAATGATGGAAGCACGAGAAATCCGTCAGCGTTTCGACTCGATAGACGACATGCTGAGGAATGCTGATGGCGAAACAGGAGAAAACACAAAAACGCGCTGATCGACCTAAACAGTGTGCACAGACTTCTGAATTCAAGAAGTCTTGGGATCGTTATAACCGTGCCGGGAGGCGAGATATGAACGACGTTCGGAAGGTGATGGCAATGTTGTTCCTGGGGCAGCAGTTACCCGCAGAATATCTGGATCATGCGCTGACTGGAGATTGGTCTGGATTCCGCGAGTGTCATATCGGTGGCGACTTTCTGATGGTTTACGAGAACACACGTCCAGACCTGATCACGTCCGTGGATTTAGGGAGTCATTCAGAACTGTTTCAATAGCGCAGAAATACATAAGCCGGCTTAACTCGGGCTTCTTTGCGTTTGATTGTTACGATTCGTTCGTTTGTGTATCAAAACACTAAAAAATTACAGTTATGTACTAGTCTTCATCTAAGACAAAAATCAGGAGGCGTCTATGCCTACCTCATCCCCAGCTCTCACCCCACGCGAACAACTCGACGCCCCCGAAGCCGGCCGGGTTGCGTTGAAGTTCTTCTTCAGCCTCATGGAGCATTGGGGCTGTAGCGCTGAGCAACAACGCACCCTGCTCGGTGGAGTCGGCAACACCACATTCTATAAATACAAACACCTGCCAAACATACGCCTGCCCCACGACACCCTTGAGCGCATCTCTTATCTGATGGGCATCCACAAGGCGTTGAGCATCATCTTCAGCAATAGCCGCGAGCGCGCCTACAAGTGGGTCAGCAGCCCGAACACCGCGGCACCGTTCAATGGCAAAACCGCGCTGGATTACATGCTGGCGGGCCGGGTGGTCGATATCGCGGATGTGCGCCGCTACCTCGACGGAGTCCGCGGTTGAAAACTCCGCAGCTGGTCGATGTGCCATGGCCACGCGCCTATCGCATCGTCAACAGCAGCTTCCCGCCGATCGCGCTGTTTGAAGACGTCCTCGACCCCGAGGACCTCGAAGTTGCCTACGCCATCGAAGCGCTGACCAATGATCGGCTGGTCGAACAGGCCGGCGTCCTTGCCCGCGTACGTCCCGAAGATCGCCTGTCCGGCCCCGGTTCCAGCCCGGTGATGGCTGCGTTCACTCACGTCGGCAAACGCAGCCGTTTCAGTGACGGCACCTTCGGCGTCTATTACGCCGCCAGCAGCCAGAGTGCGGCCATCGCTGAAACCTGTTTTCATCAGGAACGCTTTCTCGCGGCGACCCAGGAAGCCGATCTCGAATTGACCATGCGTACTTACATCAATCAGGTGATCAAGCCGCTGCACGACGTTCGCCATGGCTTTGATCATCTGCATCAGCCTGATCCTGAGGCCTATGGCCCATCACAGTTGTTCGCACGGCAACTGCGCGACGCCGAGTCGTGGGGCTTGCTCTATAGCAGCGTGCGGTTGCCTGGGCATGAATGCGTTGCGGCGTTTCGTCCGCCGGCGGTATCGATTCCGAAGCAGGGCAAGCATTTGCGCTATGTCTGGAGCGCAAGTGAGGGCAGGATTTCGTTTGTGTTCGAGATCACTCAGGTCTGAATTATCGCTTTGACTTTGTCGAGCGTTGTGACGGGAATGACGCTGGATGGAATTCGCGAAGAGGGCGACAAGTTGTAAACGGCAAATTCACTGTCGATGACTTTGTCGGACATGAGTTTCAGAGATGGAAGAATTCTGGAATGAAAATGCTGGTCCAGCCCGCAAGGGGAGATAGAGCTTCCATCAGTCTCGTAAAAGCGCCCCGCGGACTGGTTCATGTCCGCTCCCACCAAAATCACCTTTGAAAAGCCTGCGTGATAGGCAAGTTGGAGTGCGAGATACAAGACTGTGCGGGCATCAAAAAAACCATGGGCCAGGTTTTTGCTGAACCCGATACTGCGGTTTCGACTACCCCAAACAGCTCGATTACGTACCAGATCCTGGTTGTTGCGCAGTAGCCATTCAGTCAAGGTTGGTTTGGGCGCTTTCTTGAGCAAATAGAGATCACCTGTCGGCTCAACAATCAGTTCCTGAGCCTGGTTAGCCCACACAGCTACACGCTGACTGGTGCGCATCGCATAGGCAAACAGTTCAGGTTGTTGTAGCGAAAAACTGGTGTCGGTGCATGCGTAGAAAAACGGCTTTATGCCTGTTCCCATGAACATGGATATCGCACCGTTCACCGTAATCATCGGGATGTCGGCAAACTGTTCGATGGGAAAATCTTTCGCGGAGCTGCCCGAAACGATGATGAATGCAGCGCCGTGAGCGATATTTCGGCAGTCAGCAAAGTCCCTGACGTGGAGGGGACTTGGGGAGGCATTTGGCGTTCTTGATGTCGAGTTCATCGATGGTCTCTAGGTCCATGTCATGCATTCAGTCCGTTGTGCTGACGTGATGAAGCGAGATGACTCTTCCACAGCGCCGCGCTTTGTAAGTGAGTGTTGCGCTCGGCGTTAGTTCCAGTTGGCTGCTGGGCAGCCGATGCGTTGGCCAAGAACGCTCCAGTGGCTGGCGGGTTATCTGGATAGATGCAGGAGGGAAGACGGGCATGTTTTCGGCAGGCCTGAAACGCAAAAAGCCCTCGCATCAACGAGGGCTTCATATGAAGGTTTACATCAATGGTTTGTCTGGCGGCGCATCCATTACTTTCACCACATCATCGATCAGTGCCTTGCTTGGCTCGTGCAGATACTGCGAGGCATAAGCATGAAGATGAGGATCGCGCGCGACTGAAACAACAAATTTCCCAAGGCATGCTCCATGCATTTCGTCTGTCCCTACTAACGTTTATGGTGTGGCTGGTGATGTCGTGCCTGGTAGTGGAGGTATGCGCAAGGTGCGCTGCACTTGCAGCGGCATGGTAAGCGAGGCGGTATACGCATCATTTATTACAACACGCTTGCTGAAGGCCCGATTTGGTTGCTCATTGCCTACACCAAGGCAAAGCTCGACAACTTGCCCGTAGCCTTCCTCAAGCAACTGAAGGAGGAAATCAGCGATGGTCGATGAACTGGAGCAATTCCAGCAGGACTTGCTGGAATCTGTACGTCAGATGAAAGCCGGAAAGGCCTCGCGCGTAAAACAGGTGCCGCTCTCTGCGGCAGCAGAAGCACGCGCCAAGGTGGGGGTTTCACAAACTGCGTTCGCCAAACTGATCGGTGTCAGTCTGCGGACCTTGCAGGATTAGAAGCAGGGGCGCAGGCAGCCGACGGGTGCAGCGCAGACTCTCTTGCGGGTGGCAAGTCAGCATCCTGAGGCGTTGCGGGATTTGCATATTGCTTGATACCACTAAGGCCTTTGGCCTGACCTCTGCAATACGAAACGAAGCCCCTGCATTTTTGCAGGGCTTCGTTTTGTATGGCGTCAGCACTAAAATCGTAAAAAATGAATTCAGGTTGCGACTCTGTCATTTTTTGAAAAACGTGGTCTGTCCTCAATTCTGTTTCTCCGCGCAATGGCAAAAGAACAAGACCTCTGGCTTCCTCTACCCCAAACACCATTGCGACTGCCGTTTCCAGTTATCTGGAAATCCCATAAGTTTCAAATCACCCGGTTCCCTCTGGTCCATTATTTCGGCCAAGTGAAATTTCCACTGGCTGTCTGGACTGATCAAATCGGTTAAATACGCCAGCATCGTTAGCACTATAAATAGCCGCTGCTTGGGTTGAGGCCGATCGCCAGGCGCATTTTGGATGACCCATTCTTTTGGTAAGGATGGTCGAATCGAGAGCTCTCTGTTCCATAGCCGTGAGTGGTGGGCGCAGCAGTTTCGAATGAAGGTCAGAGTGTGGAGCCAGGAGGCCAGTACTTCGAAGGGGAGATTGAATCTGCTCGCGATCGCTTTCTTGTCGACGCTTTTGCCTATGGCATTGAACATCGTGGATACCGTCCCAAGGCTAAGCTCTTCCAGAACAGCCCAGGCGGGCGGCAACTCGGGATGGGAATAGGTTGATCCGTAGAATCGAAAATAGTTATCGCGCATGCGATTTTCAATTCGCTGCTGCTGGACCTGATCAGCTCGGCTGCTCTTTTTTATACTATCAATCTCACGTTCCAGTTTGTTGCGCTCCTTGCCCAGTTGATCGCGCAGGGGCCGCAATAAATCGCCGTGTGAATATGAAGAAGAGAAGATTGACGCGTCAGCTATCCAGTCAGGCCCGTACTTAGGGCACATGTGATTGCTGATAGCCGCTCGTATGGCGACTTCGACACGTTCGATAGCATCCATGGTTATGCGTCGCAACGAGCCATCGAAGCGGTAGATGTCGACGACTGCTTTCAGAGTGCTACTAGGTTTGAAGGTGTGTTCAGGGTTTGTTTCCTGAAAAGGGCGAATGTAGGGGCTCAAGCGAAACAGCGTGACCACTTCCAGGAAACGCATGGCGCGCTCGTCATTTGCGACTTGCAGGCCTCGTTGCTTTAGCAGTTCCAATTGCTGTTCTACGCTGAGGGCCGGCTTGTCGAAGGGCCTCATGTAGTTTTCTCCAGGCCAAAAAAAACCCGCACGATTTGAGCTTGCTGACTGGGTCAACCTAGGCTTGGCGGGTGTGTTGGGGTGCATTATAGGTAGGTGCAAGAGCCCTTCAATGTTGGGCTGATGTGAAATTGTAACGGGTCCAGGCGCGCGGGCAGAGTAGGGGGCTGCTGGTTGAGATAAGGCGTCGTTGGTTTTGTCGCAGCGATGCGGACCTCCTAGTGGGCTCCAAACGCCAGAAACAACAAAGCCCCTGCATTTCTGCAGGGGCTTTATTTTGTATGGTGCCGGCACCAGGAGTCGAACCCGGGACCTACTGATTACAAGTCAGTTGCTCTACCAACTGAGCTATACCGGCGTGTGGGCGACGATTATAGCGATTGGGTTGATCCTGTAAACCCCTGAATTCAGACTATTTTTGCATTCCCGGAAAATGAGGCCCTGCGTAAATTTATACGCAGCTTTTTGTACCTCACCTGCAGTGAGGCATTTATGCAGGGCGGACAGTTGAGTCTGGGCTTTCGGGACCCTGCAGTTATTCACTCGGCCAGCCCAATATTCGTCGGTTATGTCGTTTTGGTTGGCAGCTTATGCACAACTGAGGGGCGCTAGGACTGCTTGGGCGAGGTTTTGTGAAGCCATTCTCATCTTGTTCGCAAATCCCTGTTTTACCGGTTTTTATTTATGTGAACAAAAAATGACCAGTGTTGTTAAGGCGACGAAACAGGCGCAGATATTGGATCCACGGAAAATCCATCAACAGAGTTATCCACAGGCTGTGATGTTTTCAGCGCGTTCGGCGAGCAGCAGTAAGTTACGCGGTGTAAGTGAGGTATCGCAGAAGGTCCCGAGGCGTACGAAGTATCCCTGTTCTGCGAGGAAAAGCGCTCGATCCAGATTCAGCCAGAGCTCAAGCGGTCGTCGGAACAATCCGCGAAGCAATTCCAGGTTGCGCACTTCGGCCAACCGCTGCCAACCGGCGGCTTCGAGTGTCGACCAGTCTGGCGAGCCGACTGTGGATAACTCCTTCAGCGCTGCTAGATCGAGACAATAGTCCGCAAACGGTTTATCCAGCCAGGCGCTGGGCAGGGAGGGCGTTGGAAGGTAGTCATCGACGCCGCGCACTTGCCGTTGCAGCAGGTCGAAAGCCAGGCGACGAGCCATCGAGGTGTCGCGCTGACGTCGGACGCGAGCACCGGCGGTGACGGTTTCGCTCATCGGCAACGCCAGATCTTCCAGCGACAGCTTTAGGAGCGATGCCGATCCTGCGCAGGACAAGGCCTGATATTCGTTGCGACTGATGCGGTTGTAGCAGCAGGGCGCAATCGCCATTTGCTGGCAACCTGCGGCACTGGCCAGTTGCATCAAGCGCACATGCAGATCACCGCACGCGTGGAGGGCGATGGGTGTGTGCGCGGCGTTCAATACGGCTGGGGCATCCGCCGCGAGTACATCCTGTTCGACATGCAGGGCGTTCAAGTGATGACGCTGACTCAAGGCCTGACCGCTGGCGACCAATAAAGGATCGTATTCAACGCAAGTCAATTGTTGCCCGGCACCCAACAGGCGGCGTCCCAGATGCCCTTTGCCGGAGCACCAGTCCAGCCAATGCGTCGGCTGCGAGGCGAAAGACAAGCGACTGGCAAACGCTTCAATCTGCTGCCACTTACGACCCGGCACATCGACATTCAAGCGATGCCCGGCAGCCTCAAGCGCATGCCCCGACAACTCACCGACCGCACTCAGCTCAGCCGACAACTTCGCCAATGAAGCGAACGGCTCCGGCGCTTCAACAAGATCAGCAGGATGGTTGTGCGTGCGTTCTGCATCTTCCAGCGACCGCCCGCGTAGCCACGCAGACACCTCGGGATAAGACGCTTCCCAGGCAAGCGAAAGGTGGGTGAACGGCCGAGGTTTCCACAGCGCCTGATGCTTAATCAAAAAAGCATCCAGCGCGGTGAAGCGGGCGAGTAGGGCCTCGCCCGTCAGCACGTGGGACGTTTCAGCGGCCTTGGCAGGCATCGACGCGCAGCCAGCGTTCCAGCAGCTTGAAGCCGCGAACCAGCACGTAAGCCATGACCAGATAGAACACGCCGGCGGCAAAGAAAATTTCCACCGGCAGATAGGTGCGCGCAATGATCGTGCGCGCCATGCCGGTCAGTTCCAGCAGGGTCACGGTGCTGGCCAGGGCGCTGGCTTTGAGCATCAGGATCACTTCGTTGCTGTAGGCCGGCAGGCCGATGCGCGCGGCGCGGGGCAGGATGATGTAGAACATCGCTTTCGGCCTGGACATGCCCAAGGCCCGCGCGGCTTCGATTTCTCCCGGCGGAATTGCCTGAATGGCTCCACGCAGGATTTCGGCAATGTACGCCGCCGTGTGCAGGGTCATGGTCACGGTCGCACACCAGAACGGATCGCGCAGGTATGGCCACAACGCGCTTTCACGTACTGCGTCGAACTGCGCCAGGCCGTAATAGACCAGGAACAGCTGCACCAGCAACGGCGTGCCGCGGAAAAAGAAGATGTAGGCGTAAGGCAGCGAGCGCACGTACCAGCGCTTCGAAGAGCGCGCGATGCCCAGCGGAATGGCGAGCAGCAGGCCGGCAATGACCGCGATGGCGACCAGTTCCAGCGTCAGGGTCGCGCCCTGTGCCAGTTTCGGCAGCCACTTGATGATGACTTCCCAGTTCATTGCGCGCTCCTCGCAAAGCCGCGAGCGGCGCGTTTTTCCAGCAAGTGCATGCCGGTCATCGCCAGCACGGTCAGGCCCAGGTACATGATCGCGGCGACCATATAGAAGGTGAACGGTTGTTTCGACACGGTTACGCCAATCTGCGCGTGACGCATGATTTCTTCCAGGCCAATCACCGAGACCAGCGCGGTGTCCTTCATCAGGATCATGAACAGGTTGCCCAGGCCCGGCAGGGCGATGCGCCACATCTGCGGCATGATCAGCCGGGTAAAAATCCGCCATTTCGACAGGCCCAAGGCCTGGCCGGCCTCACGGTGACCCTTGGGAATGGCCAGCAGGGCGCCGCGAAACACTTCCGTGGCGTACGCGCCGAAGCACAGGCCCAGTGCGATCACTCCGGCGGCAAACGCGTTGAGTTGCAGGTCGGGATTGCCGAAGTACTCACCGAGGGCGCGCATCAGGTTGACCGTACCGAAGTAGATCAACAGCACCCAGAGCAATTCGGGGACGCCGCGTACCAGCGTCGAATAAGTGCCGCCAAGCCATTGCAGCGGCTTGTACGGGGAAGTCTTGGCCAAGGCGCCGAGCAGGCCGAGCACCAGGCCCAGGCACAGGGCGGTGAGGGCCAGTTGGACGGTCATCAGCGCGCCAGCGGCGAGCGCCGGGCCGAATCCGTAGAGGTCGATAATCATGGGTTTCTGTTCAAATTGCGGCAGGCAAAGTCGGGAGCCGGTGCCGCTTGATCACGGCGCCGGTCCCACCGGTCAGATCAATAGATACTGAACGGGAAGTACTTGTCGTTGATTTTCTTGTAGGTACCGTCAGCGACGATTTCCTTCAGGGCTGCGTTCAGCTTGTTGCGCAGCTCGTTGTCACCCTTGCGCACGGCGATGCCGATCTTGTCGCTTTCCACCACCGGGTCGCCCTTGAACTCGTAGTTCTTGCCGGCGTCGGTTTTCAGCCAGTCATAGTTGGCGTACTTGTCGGCGAGGATCGCGTCGACACGACCGGAGGTCAGGTCGAGGTAGGCGTTTTCCTGGGTGTCGTAGAGGCTGACCTTGATGTCGTCACCGTAGGTGTCTTCCAGCCAGGTGCCGGCCAGCGTTGCGCGCTGGGTGCCGATGGTCTTGCCCTTGAGCGAGTCCTTGTCGGTTTTGAAATCGACATTTTTCGGCGCGATGAACTGCAATTTGTTCGAGTAGTACGGGTCGGTAAAGTCCACCGCGGCTTTGCGCTCTTCGGTGATCGACAGCGAGGAAATCAGGAAGTCGAACTTCTTCGCGTTCAGCGCCGGAATGATGCCGTCCCAGTCAGAGGTGACGACGGAGCATTCGGCTTTCATCTTCGCGCACAGGGCGTCGCCGATTTCCTTGTCGAAGCCGACCACTTGGCCGCTCGCGTCTTTATTGTTGAACGGCGGGTAGGCCGCTTCGATGCCCATCTTCAGGGTTTCAGCCATGGCACCGGCGCTGAACGCGAGAGTGACGGCGGCGGCCAGGAAGACCTTTTTGAAATTCTGCATGCATGTTGCTCCGTTAGCGGTTGCTGGACATGAATTGTTTGCAGCGCGCCGAAAGCGGGTTGTCGAACACCTGCTGTGGCGATCCTTGCTCTTCTATAAGGCCCTGATGAAGGAACACCACTTCGCTGGAGACCTGGCGGGCGAAGCCCATTTCGTGGGTCACGAGCAGCATGGTGCGGCCTTCTTCGGCCAATGCGCGGATGACACTAAGTACTTCCTGAACCATTTCCGGGTCAAGCGCGGAGGTGGGTTCGTCGAACAGGATCACCTTCGGCTGCATTGCCAGCGTGCGGGCGATGGCGGCGCGTTGTTGCTGGCCGCCGGACAATTGCGCCGGATAGGCGTGGCGCTTGTCAGCGATGCCGACCTTGGCCAGCAACGCTTCGGCGACTTCGATGGCCTCGGCCTTGCTCTGGCCGAGCACGCGGCGCGGGGCCTCGATGACGTTGTCGAGCACGCTCATGTGCGGCCACAGATTAAAGTTTTGAAATACAAAACCAATCTCCGAGCGCAGGCGGTTGATCTGCTTGCCGTCGGCGGCGACCAGTTCGCCGTTCTTCGCGGCCTTGAGCTTGAGTTCTTCACCGGCCACCAGGATCTGGCCCTGGTGCGGGTTTTCCAGCAGGTTGATGCAGCGCAGGAACGTGGACTTGCCGGAACCGGAAGAGCCGAGGATCGAGATCACGTCGCCGTCGCGGGCGGTCAGCGAGATGCCTTTGAGCACCTCAAGCTGTCCGTAGCGTTTGTGCAAGTTGCGGATTTCAAGCGCGGGCGTGGCCTCAGCCATGTGCGTTCCTCATATATGTTGCGCTCCTGCTGTTGGCGGGCCTTCCTGGCGAGGCGGCCAAGCTAGCATAGCGTTTCAATGGCAGCCAACAGCGCTACGAGCGGTAAACGGGTGGCATGTGGCGGGTTGTCGCATCGGCGCAGCAGACTGTCGCCCCTTCAACAACCTAACGGGCGTTTGATCATGCAAACCCGTGGGTGCCGCGTAAAAAAAGGCGCGATGTTGCCAGCTTTGGCGGGGTGTTGGAAGCGCTATCCGGCCGAACGTTCCTTATTCGCCCTTTTTCTGTGCGCCGCACACTTTTTCTGTGTGTTTCTGGTGCGCGGATTCGTCATCAAAGTGAGTCGCCGGGTAACGTTCTGGCGAATAGCCATTAAACTCAAGGACTTGCATCGGATGCCGGAGCCCCCGGCCCTCAAGGACTTGAAACATTTTGGCGCAAATATTGCGTGCAGAATAAGGAACAGGCCGTTGGATTCTTTTTACGAGAAAGAATTTTCAGACGCGCCGGACGCACTCGCTTTCCTTGCAAAGGTAGTCTCTATGAGCAGTACCCCAAGCTCCACTGGCCTCGAACAGGGGCTCAAACCGCGTCATGTGACCATGTTGTCGATCGCCGGGGTGATCGGCGCCGGTCTGTTCGTCGGCTCCGGCCACGCCATTGCTGCCGCCGGCCCGGCCGTGCTGCTGGCCTACGCCGCTGCCGGCACTCTGGTGGTGCTGGTGATGCGCATGCTCGGCGAAATGGCCGTAGCCTCGCCGGACACCGGTTCGTTCTCGACATATGCCGACCGCGCGATCGGTCACTGGGCCGGTTTCACCATCGGCTGGTTGTACTGGTGGTTCTGGGTGCTGGTGATTCCGCTGGAAGCCAACGCCGCCGCGACCATCCTGCACGCGTGGTTCCCGGGCGTGGACATCTGGGCTTTCGCTTTGGTCATCACCATGCTGCTGACCGTGACCAACCTGTTCAGCGTGAAGAACTACGGCGAGTTCGAGTTCTGGTTCGCCCTGATCAAGGTGCTGGCGATCATCGGCTTCATCGGCCTCGGCCTTGCGGCGATTTTTGGCTTCCTGCCGACCAGCCAGGTCAGCGGTGTGTCGCATCTGTTCGACAGCGGTGGCTTCCTGCCCAACGGCATGGGCGCTGTGCTGGGCGCGATCCTGACCACCATGTTCTCGTTCATGGGCACCGAGATCGTCACCATCGCGGCGGCGGAGTCGAAGGACCCAGGCAAGCAGATCTCCAAGGCGACCAACTCGGTGATCTGGCGGATCGGCTTGTTCTATCTCGTTTCGATTTTCATCGTGGTGGCGCTGGTGCCGTGGAACGATCCTACCCTGGCCAACCTCGGTTCCTACCAGACCGTGCTTGAGCGCATGGGCATTCCCAATGCGAAGATGATCGTCGACATCGTTGTGCTGGTGGCGGTGACCAGTTGCCTGAACTCGGCGCTGTACACCTCGTCGCGCATGCTGTTCTCCCTCGGCAAGCGCGGCGATGCCCCGGCCATGTCGACCCGCACCAACAAAAGCGGCACGCCTTACTGGGCAGTGATGTTGTCGACCGGCGCAGCGTTCCTCTGCACCTTCGCCAACTATGTGGCTCCGGCCGCGGTGTTTGAATTCCTCCTGGCCAGCTCCGGCGCCATCGCCCTGCTGGTGTACCTGGTGATCGCCTTCTCGCAACTGCGTATGCGTAAACAAGGCATGGCGCGCGGCGAGAAGATTGTCTTCAGCATGTGGCTGTTCCCGGGTCTGACCTGGGCGGTGATCATCTTCATCGTCGCCGCGCTGACCATCATGCTGTTCCAGGAAGCCCACCGCGTGGAAATCCTCGCCACCGGCCTGCTGAGCCTGATGGTGGTGGCTGCCGGTCTGCTGGTGTCGCGCCGGCGCAAGCTGGAAAAGCGCGGTGCGGTGGTGTTGAACTGATTTTTAACGCGTAATGCAAAACGGCCGCTGTCAGGGATGACTAGCGGCCGTTTTTGTTTCTGAGCTTTTCAATCAGGTTAAACCCAGTCCTCGATTCGCAAACCGGAAACGCGTTCAAACTCCCGTACGTTGTTCGTCACTACAATGAGTCCAAGTGAGCGCGCGTGGCCAGCGATCATTTGGTCGTATGGCCCGATCGGCGTTCCAGCCTTCGCGAGTTCAGATCGAATCATCCCGGCCTGTGCGGCTGCGTCGTTATCGAAAGGCAAGACATCCAGTCGCGCGACAAATCCTTCGACAATTGCCAGATTCTTCTCCGGGGCCGCCGACTTTTCAGCTCCGTAAATAAGCTCCATGAGTGTGACAGCGCTTATGCACAGTTGCCCGGAATGTCGATTGAAGGTTTCCCGGACAATTTGTGGTTTGTTCTTGATGGTGACGATGCAGATGTTGGTATCCAGCATGTATTTGATCATCAGAACGACTCGCGCTCCTGATCAGTGGGTTGCTCACGGTCAGCCATGAAATCAGGGCTGACGCTGTCGCCATCAAACCAGCTATCCCAGCTTTCTCCAGCAGGCGTAATGACGCGTGTTCTGCCAATCGCGATAACTTCCACGCGTTTAACGTCGCCGGGCATCGCAACTGCCTTTGGCAGGCGGACTGCCTGACTTCTATTGCTCATGAAAATTGTGGTCTGCTCCATATCCGACCTCCGGGCCTGATCCTGTGATTGGTTCAGGATAGGTTGTGCTGGGGATATGTCAACGGGATATACATTGTCATTGGGCAAAGAGTGCTAGGCCATCCAAACAAAAAAACGGCCGCTGTCAGGGATGACTAGCGGCCGTTTTGGTTTCTGAGCAGGGCTTATTCGCTCTTGTCTTCCTGGGTGTCTACCGACTTCCCATAAGCATCCAGCGCCAGCCCGAAATCCGTAATGAATTGCGGCTCGCTCAGCCAGGCCTGGGCTTGTTCGATGGTGATGCCGTCGGCCCACATGCGGTAGTCGATGAGCATGTCGGCGGCGAGGTGGGTGGCGGCCATGCCTTCGTTGTCGGCGTTTTCCATGTCGAGCAGTTCAGGATGGTCGACGATGATGAAGGCCAGTTCGCGCAGCAGGGTCAGCAGCATTTCGTCGCGACTGACCGCTTCGGCTTCACGCATTTTGCTGAACATCGCCAGGGTGTATTCCGGGATCGGCTCGGCGAGGTGGCCGAGGTCTTCGTCCTGATCCAGCGGTTTGCGCCCGACCATGCGGATCTGCTTGGCCTTGGCCTTGGCGCGTTTGGCGCGTTTCTGTTGCTTGTTCAGGGATGCCATGGGAGCTCAGTTCTTCTGTTGGGTTTGTGCAGCGATCGCGTCGGATGCCGCCACATAGTCAGCCTGGAAGGCCGGGGATTCGATCCACGCCAGCGCGCCAGCCTCGTCGGTTTCCTGTGACCACTGGCGATACTCGATCAGCGCGGCGAGGATGAAATCCATCGCGCCTTCTTCGCCCTCCTGCTCATAGACCAGTTCCAGCAGCGGGTCTTCGAGGAACGCGGTGCACATGGCTTGCTGGCTGATCTTCTCGGCGTCGATCATTTTCTTGAACAGTTCGGTCAGGTCCACCGATTCGAAATCGATGCGGTCGTCGTTCGGGTCCAGCTCGACCGGCGCTTCGGCACGCTTGGTGCGGTTCTGCTTGGCCTTGGCTTTGGCCCGGGTGGCGCGTTTTTGCTGCTTGTTGGCGGAGGCCATGATGTGTTCCGTCGTGCGTGGAGAAGGGCTCAGCTGCGCGGGACTTGCCGCCCGGGTGTGTCGGGGGCCAGTGCGCCGGTCTGCAGCCAGGTCAGAGCGATGGGCCATAGTGTGGCTTGGTATGCGCTGCGAAAAAAGCCGAAATGTCCGACTTGTCGTTCGCCGATGTCCTGCGGCTCGATGCGCAGGTGAGTTTTTGCCGCGTTGCTGAAATAGCCGAGCAGGCGTTCGATCGCCGGGATCGTACCGTATGGGTCGTCGCTGAGGCTGATGGCGAGGGTCTGCGCGCGGACGTTGGCGAAAGGCAGGGCGCCCGCCTTTTTCATCAGAGCACGACCGCTTGGACGATCCTCGTAACGCGCGGTGGGTGTGCTCCAGTCGCGGACTACACCGGTGGGCGTGTCCTCCAGCCAGCCGAGCCGCTTGCCTGGAAAATAACCGCAGAGCAGCGCCATCAAAGGCATGACCACATGCCACTTGCCGAACATCCGCCAGCGGTGTTCGGGGGCGTAATCGCGCCAGTAGGCGAACTGCGCACCGACGGTTACCAGCCGTCGGATTACCTTGCCGGATGCGGCGAGACCGGCCGCGCAACCACCGAAGCTGTGGCCAACCACATCGATTGGCTGACCGGGAAACTCCTGCTGCGCGCGTTTGAGCATCGCTTGGAAATCCAGCGCGCCCCAGTCAGTCCACGAAGCGCGCAGCCCTTTGATCGACTCGCTGCTTGATTCGCCAATGCCCCGGTAATCGTAGGTCATCACATCGCAGCCATGGCTGAACAGGTAGGCCGCGAACCGTGAATAGTGCCGACAGCGCACCGAGGTGGCGGCGTTGATGATGACCACCGGGCGCTGAGGATTGGGCGAACTGTGGCGCCAGGTGAAGCCGCCGAGTGCGTAGCCGTCGGCTGCGGTTTCCTTGAAGGGCGTGGCTTTAGTTACAGTCAAAGCTGCTTGGCTCAACTCTAGGGCGCCCACATCGGATGTCTGCTGACAGCTCATGGCGCTTGACCTCGGCGGTTAGGTGCCAACCATAGTCGCCGCGCTGATCAAGAACAATCCGGCCGGTTCATTCACTGGATTGAATGAGCATGCGTTCTTCGATCAACGCCTGTTCGCGGTTGAGTTCAGCACGTAACTCTTCTTCGCTCGGCAGTATCGTCTTGTAGCTGCTGGCGAACAGTTGCTCATTGCCTTTGAGCATGGAATAGCGCGCCACCGAGTCATTGCTTTCCGCGCTCAGAATGATACCGACGGTTGGCTTGTCACCGTCGCTGCGCTTGAGCTCGTCGTACATGCGCACATACATGTCCATCTGCCCGACATCGCGGGCGCTGAGCTTGCCGCGTTTGAGGTCGATGATCACGAAGCACTTGAGCAGGTAGTTGTAGAACACCAGATCGATATAGAGGTCGACGCCGTCAGTGCTGATGCGTTGTTGGCGGGCGACAAAGGAAAAGCCTTTGCCAAGTTCAAGCAGAAAGCTTTGCAAGTGGTCGATGAGTGCTTGTTCGAGTCCGCTTTCCCTGACGTTGCCTGCCGAGGGCAGGCCGAGGAATTCGAGCATGACCGGATCGCGAATGAATTCCCGCGGATTGCATTTCATCGCGTCGATGTTGGTCGTGGCTTCCTCGACCACCTCGGCTTTGTCCGGACTCATCAGCAGGCGCTCGTAGTAGAGCGTCAGGATCTGACGATCAAGGGCGCGGCTTGACCAGTTGAGGTCGGCGCATTCGTTCATGTACCACAGGCGCGCTTTCTCGCTTTCGACCCGCAGTAGCCGGCGGTAGTGGGTCCAGCTCAATTCGGGACGCAGTGCGTCTCGAATTGGAAATTTTTGATAAAACAGGCGCATCTTCCACAAATTGGTTTCATCAAACCCTTTCCCGAATTGCCCGGTCAGATCCTTAGCCAGTAGGCCAATCAATTTTTTCCCATATCCCGCACGTTGGGCTCCCTGTTGTTCAAACTCGACGATATGCCGGCCGATTTGCCAACAGGTCTGCACCTGAATCGTATCGACCGCGCGTAGCACTTTTTGCCGCGCCTGGCGAATCAGCTCGCCCAGTTCGCCCAGCAGTGAATCGATTTTATGGTCTTGCGTATCAGCAGGTTTGAGCTGGCTCATCGGGTCTTCCGCATTCTGGAAACAGAGACGCAAGCATGCCGGGGAAGGCGGCGCAGGTATGTCGGGCGGACCTGCGAGTTCGGAAGGAAGGGTGGGACAGGCGTTGCAGGACATTGCCACTGGAAGGCGCGTAACAGGGTAAATGTCCGTAGTCCATTTCGTACTCTTGCTCACTCAGTCGCCGCGAAGTTGGCAGCGCTACGGCCCGCAATCTGGTGTTTCACCTGAAGGGCAAAGCCTAGGTTCAATAGGCCGCTTCGAAGAAGCACCCCAACTTCATCATCGCGAGCGCTTGCGCTTCGGCCTCTGCTCACGCACCCGCCCTTTGCGATAAATCCACAGCCCGAACACACCGATGGCCAACATGAACGCGGTCCAGAAGCTCTGCCAAAGGAACTCGAACCAGTATCGCCGAGGTTGCAGTGCCAAGGTGTAGGTGCTGCGCGGCCCGCGATTGTTGGTGGTGATGGAGCCGCTGATCCAGCTTTCGACAAGCATGGAGATCGAAAGGCATACGGCTAAGGCAATCAGCACTCCAGCGAGCACCGTCAGCCAGAATGTCCAGCGGCTCGGGCGATACGGCGGGGGATGCGGCAAGCGAATACGGGTTCTTTTCTGATTCATAAGCGAGGCTCGCGTGAGCCGGTCAGGAAACTGCCGGCTCTTGCAGTTGTTCAGTCGGCATCTGCCGCAGGCTCGTCGGGCGTGCGGCAAGGTGGGCGCATTCAGCGATCACCTTGAGAATGCCGATCACCGCCGGCGTCAGCGCAGTGCCGAGGCAGATGCGCACGCCTGTGGAAGCCTGGCCGTCGGCGAAAAAGATGCCGCTGCCAGCCACGTGGCAACCACGCTCCGTGGCCAATTGCTGCAGCGTCGGCATGTCGGTGTGTGCCGGCATTTCGATCCAGTGGATGAAGCCGCCGCGCGGTGGGACGTAGAGAGTGCCGGTCGGGAAATCCGTGCGCACCAGCGCTTCGACAAAACTCGCCAGCGAAGAGAGTTGCGACCTCAATCTGGCGCAGTGCTCGTCCATGTAGCCACGGCCGATGAATTCATTGAGAACATTTTGCGCCAGGCTGGAAACGGCCAGGTTGCGCGAAAACATCTGCGCGAGGATGGCATTGCGGTATTTGCCGGCCAGACACCAGCCGACGCGATAACCCGGCGCGATGGTTTTCGAAAAGGACGAGCAGTAGATCGTCTGGCCGCTGCTGTCGTAGCTCTTGAGGGCGCGCGGCCGATCAGCTTCGGGCACCAGGTCGAAGAAGATGTCGTCTTCGATGATCGGCACATCCGCTTCGCGGGCGATCCGTGAAAGTCGCGCGCGCGCTTCGTCGGGCATGATGAAGCCACGCGGATTCTGCAGCGTCGGGTTGAGAAAAATCACCGCGACCTTTTTTTGCTTCAGCGCTTCCTCCAGATGATCGACATCCAGGCCCGTGCGGCCGTGGGTGCGGATCGGCAAGGCGCGCATGCCCAGGCGTTCGATGGTCTGCAGAATGCCGTAATAAGTCGGGGTTTCGATGGCGACTGTAGCGCCTTTCGACGCGACGGCTTCGAGGGCCAGTTCCAGAGCGATGGTGTCGCCCGAGGTCACTAGAATATCGTCCGGCCCGCAGACCACGCCGCGTGTCAGCATCAGCCCGGCGATGCGCCGTCGCAGCGCCGGCAGGCCGGGTGGCGCGACCAGACCGCTCAGCGCGTTGTCAGTCTTGGCGGCCAGCACCGAGAGGCATTTGTTGAGCAGCACGTTGGGCGTGAGATCGCTGTGCAGCACCGCCGAATTCAGTGATGCGGTGGTGCGCGACGCCGCTTCGGAGAGCATCGCGACTACCGCATGATTGACGTTGACGGTGACACTGGAAAAGTCGAAGGCGCCGGACGGTTTTGCCCGCCCTGACGCCGAGACGAAGTAGCCGACGCGGGGCACGGTCGAGACGTAGGCATCAGCCTCGAGATCGGCCAGCGCCCGCTGCACCGTGGTGATGCTGGTCTCGAACATCCGCGCCAGAACGCGGATTGACGGCAGTTTCGCTTCGGCCGCCAGGTCACCGCTGTCGATCTGGCGAATAATCCAGTCCTTGACTATCCGCCAGCGCTTGTCCGGCAAATCAAACCTGTCCATAAGTTCTCTGTGATGATTCGAAACAATTCACAGAAAGTAGAGCAAAACGATCCCCGTTGCAGCAACTATGACGATGTTCAGCGCCACCAGACCGAAGGCGAAGCGGATCAGGCTGTTTTCTTCCTGGCGGTTGGCACCGGCAAGTCCGGTGATCAATGACAGGATCGACAGCGAGCCAAGTGCGCCATGGCCGGCGGCGCTGTTGACCATTGCCGCCAGCCACGCCCCGTGTTCGCTGCTCAGCGCGGCAATGGACGGCATCACCAGCGTGTTGCCGCCGACGTTGGAGCCGGTGACATAACCGGCAATCCCCGCCAGCAGGGCGATCGTCGGCGCCAGCGAAATACCCGACATGGATTGCAACGCGCTTTGCGCCTCGACGAGGAATCCGGCGTTGACCATCACCTGGGAGAGCAGCAGGAACAGGAAGATTGTCGTGACCGGAAACTTCGCCCGGTTGAACAGCGCTTGCCACGGGAAGCCGCCGCCCGCGGTTTGCCTGAACGCCATCAGCACGGTCACGATCAGCAGCGCCAGCCCTGGAGACGCCAGCGGCTTCCATGAAACGTGTTCGCCCCTGACGACCCACAGGCCATCCCAGCCCGACAGCACGAACAGTCCGCGCGACGCCACAATCACTCCCAGCAAGGCCAGATAAGGCCATGCCGCGCTCGGCCAGCGCACCAGTTTTTTCCGTTGCGCCCAGGAGATGCCCAGGCCAACGCAAGCCACGGCCAGCCCGGCCAGCACACCGGAGACTTCCGGGCCGAGCCACAGGTTGACGCCAAACAGCACGGCAACGAACAGGGCCGTCACGACAAGCAGCCCCAGCCACGCTGTGATCCTGCGGATGCCGGCCTGCCACAAGGCCAGCGACGCCAGGCAGAGGAACACCGGCGCGCTGATCAGCGCCGAATGGCTACCGAGGGTTTGCGCCGGCAAATGCGCCAGCAAGGCACCGATCACCGTTGCCAGACCCAGCGTGCCCCACGGCATGATCACCATGCCGGCGAGAGCGATTTTCATCCCCGACTGGCGAGTGAAAAGCCCCATCAGCAGCGGCACCGTGGCGATCAGCGAAACGCCGAAGCCGGTCATCGCTTCCAGCAGCGGTGCCAGGCCCAGCACGATGAAAATCACCTGCGCGGGGGGCGTCCAGCCGAGTTCCTTGACCCACGCGCCGATGGCCTGTGGTGCGCCGCCGCGCTCGACCAGAATGACGAAGGCCAGCCCCGGGACGATGACGCACGCGGTGCTGAGAAACAGGATCGTGGTGTCCTGAAATATCGCCGAGGAGATCGCCGCCGACACCGGCCCGGCGGCGCCCAGTGCCCACAGCACCAGCACCAGCACCACACCGGCCAGCGCCGCTTGTACCGGCGGACGGCGGAGGATCAGGATCAGCGCGATCACCAGCGCGATCGGTGACATTTGCAGCAATAGAGAGCTCATAGCGATTTCCTTGGCCTAGTCGTGCGTCTGTCCGCTGTACTCGGTCGCCCGCATGGACGCGCGCTGGCAGAACGTCTGATACCACTCGCTCAGGCGTGCCTGCGCCGAGAAGTCCGAAAGTTGACGAAAAGCGATCCAGTCAAGGGCAGTCGCCAGGGCGATGTGGCCCACGGTGATCGGGCCATTGAGGTCGACGTGCTCTTCGATGAAGCGATACGCCTCCTTGAGTTTGTAGGCCTGGCCGTCCGCGTACGCCGGATAGCGCAAAGCCTCGGGGCGCCGCTCGACTTCCCAGCGCAGCTTGATACCGACGTCGCACATACCCTGCGCCAACGCTTGCAGGCGCAGCGCCTGGTAGCGCTCGGGGCCGCTGGCCGGGATGAATTTGCGGCCACCGCTCAGGTCGTCGAGGTATTCGCAAATGACGATTGAATCAAACAGTGCGGTGTCGTCCGGCAGCATCAGCACCGGCACTTTGCCCAGCGGATTGGCCTGGTAGATGGTCGCGTTTGGCGAAGTCGGACTGGTTTCGTGATGAATCACCTCCAGGCTCGACGCGATGCCGAGTTCGTGAGCTAGCACCAACACCTTGCGGGCGTACGGCGAATGCGTCTGATAGTAGAGTTTCATGCGCGAGTTCCTGTCTCAAGGATGGCGGTGGCGACTCGATGGGCGTCCATGAACAGCCGCGAAGGTGCGCCCGCCGAGGTGACGTAGTGGTTGTAATAACAGGAGCCTTCGGCGAGCGGCCCCAGCACCCAGATGTCACGCACCGCTTCGCCGCCGTTCGATTTGGGGTGGCAGGCCGCGTCGACATCGATGCCGTCGATGCCCGGCACATCGGTGCGCGGACGCACAAGGCCCAGGCGCGCGAGGTCGCGCACCGGCGCGCAGTCGCTGTGGGCGACGCCGCTGCTCTGGACGTAACCGGCGATTCGCTTGAAGTGCTCGATCGCGGGGCGTGAGCCAGGCTTGAGAAAGGTCAGCAAACCGGCATCACACAGCGCGAGCAGATCGGCGTGGCGCTCCTTCTGCGGGCCGGCGACCAGACGATTGATCGCCTTGTGCCAGCGGCCATAGAACTGCCGATGCGAATCTTCGGTGAGCCCGTCGAAATCGACCGCCTCACGCAGCCGGTCCCGCAAGTCGCGCCAGACTTCGATGGCGGCTTTGATCGGCGACGCGCCGCGTCCCAGACGTGCTTCATGCAAGTCGGCTTCGAGGGTGTCGTAAATCCATGCGTGATAGTTGTAAGGCGTGACGCTGTCGGGCAGTGCGTGGCAGATCAGCTCCAGCGGATTGATTGCCCCGGCAATCGCTTCGAACTCGCGCAGCAGAGCTTCGCAGGCGACAACACCTGCTGGGCCGGCAACGCTGACGGTTCTGAGCTGCTTAAGCAGCTGTTGTGGCGCTGAGGGTTTATGCAGAACGGCGACCGCAGCGGCACGCATCTCCAGCAGCATCAGCGGCAGAATGTCCCGTTCGAAATCCAGTCGGCGGTTGTGCGCGTTGACCCGCAACGACTCGATGCGCTCGCTGGTCAGCAACACGGCGTTATGGCGGGGGCAGCCGATCAAACCGTTGGGACGCGTGCGAAACGGCAGCCCGTCCCGCGACTGAATGAAGATCACCGGCTCCTGACCCGACGGCTGGTAAGTGTGACTGCCATCGGCCATGGGTTTGTAGACCCCGCCTCTGCCAGCCGTCAGCGCCGCCAGGGTGTCCATGGCGCCCAGGCCCAACCCTTCGATCAACACCGTTTCGCCGGGCTCGACGGTGGTGAGGCTGCCCGGCAACGGGTAAACGTTGTCGACCCGGTTCTGCCCCGCCAGGCGCAGGCGTCCGGTGTGGCCAACGGTCAGCACCAGACGATCCACCGTCACCGCAGCGCCGTCGGCGGTTTGCAGAAGGTATTGCTGATTCTCGTTGCGCTCGACCGCCGTGACCTGATGCCGATGCAGATTGACCGTGACCCAGGCGGGTGCGGTCGCTAGGATCCGCGTGAAGGCGTCGGCCAGATAAGCGCCGAGCAGGTGCCGAGGCAGAAAATCCTCCGGCTCGACGTCGCGACCGTCGGCGGCGAGCAGGCCACTGTCGGGGTCAACCTTGACGCGCCGGTCTCGGCACCACGCGAGAAAGTCCGGCCCTGGCCGTTCCCGGGCGTCGGTCAGATCACCGAACGCTGCTGCGTCGGGAAATACCCCGAGCTGACCGGCGACGGTGTTGAGCAACAGGTAGTCCGGTTGATCGGGCCAGTGCGCGCCGCTGCCGAGCACGTTGGGCTCGAAGATGTCGATGACCACCGGTTGTTGCGGGCGTTCCTCGGCGCGGCTCAACAGGCGCTCGAATACCGACAATCCGCGCGAACCGCAGCCGATCAGGCCGATGTGCACAGGCGCCTTCACCATCTGCGCTCCTCGCCAAAAAAGGACGGGATGGCAATTGCCGTACCGGCCGCCACCGCAATGTCGTGGATCATCCGGCCAATCGCGAGATCGAGAATGCCCATGCCGAATGGCGAATAGATCAGCGGTTTGTCCTGGGCGACATGCAGGTCACCGCGAATCAGCTGCGCCACTGTGCCGGTGACAAAGTCGCGATGGCCGTATTGCTGCTCGGCCAGATGCGGTGAGGTATTGGCCTTCAGGCAATGGGTGATGTCGTCGAAATAGTTGTAACTTTCCTCGATGATTTCGGCGCCGATATCCCGCAGCGAAATGTTCAGAACAATCTGCCCCGGGCGGAACGTGCCCTGGCCTTTTACGTACGGCTCGCCCGCGCTGGTGGCGAACACCACGATGTCGGCAGTCAGTGCGTCTTCGAGCGACAGCAGACGCACATCCGGCAGGCCCAGTTGTTCGCCAAATTCCGCGAGGGCTTGGGCCGACTCGGCGTTGAGATCATGAATGCCCACGCTATCGAAGGACCAGTCGTCGGCGACGAAAGTCTCGAGGATATTCCTAGAAATTACCCCGCCACCAATGATCGCAAGCTTCGGCGCGTGGCGGTTCTGACCATTCAGCCACCAGGCACCCAAAACTGCCGAGGCTGCCGTGCGCACGGCACTGATCAGCGCACCTTCGAGCAGCGCGTAGGGGTAACCGGTCTCGGGATCGTTGAGAATCAGCACCGCAGATGCGCGCGGAATGCCCGACTTGATGTTGTCGGGGTAACTGGCAATCCACTTGATCCCGGAGACGGATTGATCGCCCTCGCTGTCGACGATGGCCGCCGGCAGCGCAATGATCCGGTTCGCCGGTTGCGCAGGGAAACGTAGAAAATAACTGTCGGGGTTAACGGTTTCGCCACGCTCGTGGGTCAGGTAGGTCTGCGCCACCATGTCGATGGTTGCATGCCGCAGCCCATTGAGGATGTCTTTGACGACAGCGCCGGGGATGACGTGGAACGGCTGGATCAGATTCTGTGTGGTCATGAGGATTACGCCGAGAGTGCCAGAGCGATTTCAGGGAAAAGGGGCTGCAGTGCGGTTGCGCCGATCCGCTGGGTGACCCAGTCGTCGGAATAGATGGTTTCGAGGTAGCGCTCACCCATGTCGGGGGAGATCGCCACCACGACATCGTCGGGTCGGATATGCGGCGCCCACTGGCGGATGCCGGCGAGCACAGTGCCGGTGGAGCCGCCGAAGAGCAGGCCGTAGCGTTGCGCCAGCCAACGGCAGACCTTGATCGTCTGTTCCTCGGGAATCGACAGGAAGTCGTGAATGCCCGACGACTCGAATATCTCCGGCAGACGGCTGGTGCCGAGCCCCGGAATATGGCGCGTGCCGCCCGGCAGTCCGAACGTCACCGAGCCGACGGTATCGACGGCAATGACTTTGGTGTGCGGATGATGTTCGGCAAAGTAGTTCTTGCAGCCCATCAGCGTGCCGGTGGTGCCAGCGCCGACGAACAGATAATCGACCTGGGGAAACTTGCGCGCGATGGACGTTGCAGTCGCTTGATAGTGAGCGAGGGGGTTGGTCGGGTTCTTGTACTGGTTGAGCCAGATGTAGTCGGCGTTATCAGCGACCAGTTGCTCGATCAGACGAATCCGCGAATTCAGATAACCGCCGTTCTCGTCGCGTTGATCGACCATGAGCATTTGCGCGCCCAGGGCGTGAATCAGCTTGCGGTTCGGCGCGGAAATATTCGGGTCGATCACGCAAACGAACTGGTAACCCTTGGCAGCGCAGACCATGGCCAGCGCAACGCCGAGATTGCCCGATGAGGATTCGATGAGGCGGGTCTTGTGGTTGATCAGTCCGCGGA
>NZ_RAZO01000154.1:0-1558 GCF_004307535.1 Pseudomonas sp. Sample_9 | reverse complement strand
AGATTGCCCGATGAGGATTCGATGAGGCGGGTCTTGTGGTTGATCAGTCCGCGGACTTCAAGATCAGTGATCAGCGCGTGCGCGGTCTTCAGCTTGATGGAGCCGGCGGGATTCAGTCCTTCGATTTTCAGCTGGATCGTTGCGCTGCAAAGATCGCCGATCTGCACATAACTGTCTTCATTGATGAGTTGCTTGATCATACGTCGTCCGTTTCGCTCTTTTGCCGGGCGCACGTGGGCGCCAGCATTCATCCTGGAATGTTTGAAAAGCAGTAACTGCAGTTCGCCTGTGGGTTGGGTTCAGATTTTTTTGCTGGACAGGAAGTGACCTTGCGGGCGACGCCGATCGATTCAAAAAATCAGGTTTTGCGCTCTGAGGGCTACAGGAGTCCAGAGTGTTGCGGGGCGCAAAGTAGAGCCAGTCATTGGCTCGCCAAGGCTTGCGCAAAGTATTGGCGAAACGCCATCTGCGCGGAGAGATACAGATTTCGGGTTTTTTCCAGTACAGCTGGAATCCGGGTGTATCGAAGGACGAAGAGAGGAGGGGGATCAAATCGCAGGCATAAAAAAACCCTGAATCTTGCGATTCAGGGTTTTCGGTATTTGGTGCCCAGAGACGGAATCGAACCGCCGACACGGGGATTTTCAATCCCCTGCTCTACCGACTGAGCTATCTGGGCAACGGGGCGCATTAAAAGGGTTTTTCGGATTTACGTCAACGACTTTTTGAAAATTTCTTAAATTAATTCCGTCGCTTACGAAATCTGCGGGTTATTCGGCTGGCGGCACGTAGCCTTCGGCCTTGGCGTATTCCTCGCCGGAGAAGTACTTGTCCATTTCGCCCTGCAGGTATTTGCGATCTTCGGCGTTCATCATGTTCAGGCGCTTTTCGTTGATCAGCAGGGTCTGGTGTTTCTGCCAGTCGGCCCAGGCCTTGGCCGAGACGTGGTCGAAAATGTCCTGGCCCTTGGCACCCGGGAAAGGGGCGCGCTCCAGCGCGGGCAGTTCTTCTTTGTACTTGCGGCACATTACGGTGCGGGTCATGGCGATTCTCCTGCATTCAATACGGCGGCCGCGCGTTCGAGCAAGGTCTTGACCGGGGCAGCAAGGCCCAGGCGCGGCGGGGTGGCGAGGTTATACCAGAGCCAGTCGGCCTCGGCCACGTGATGGCTGGCTTCCTGCACCTGAACCAGCCACGGTTCGATGGACAACTGGAAATGGCTGAAGGTATGCACCAGGCTCGGCAGCGCCTGCTGCTGGCCCATGGTCAGCGAGTGCTGATCGGCCAGATGTTGCAGATCTTCCAGATCATCCAGTTCCGGCAGGCTCCACAAACCGCCCCACAGTCCCGTCGACGGGCGGCGGTAAAGCAGAATCGCGCCTTCACCGTTGGCGAGCATCGGCATCAGCGTGCGTTTCTGCGGGATGGCTTTGCGTGGCTTGGGAATCGGATAACGGGTTTCCAGGCCAAGCATGTGCGCTTCACAGCCACGCTTGAGCGGGCACAGCAGACAGCTCGGCTTGCTGCGCGTGCAGAGTGTCGCGCCAAGATCCATCAT
>NZ_RAZO01000418.1:0-1911 GCF_004307535.1 Pseudomonas sp. Sample_9 | reverse complement strand
GCAAGCTGCAAGCTACAAGCTACAAGCTACAAGCTACAAGCTACAAGCTACAAGCTGAAGCAAAAACGCCAACCTCAGGGTTGGCGTTTTTTTTCGTCTGGCGCCCACCGATCGTTCCCACGCTCTGCGTGGGAATGCCTCAACGGACGCTCCGCGTTCGGCTTTGGAAGGGACGCGGAGCGTCCCGGGCTGCATTCCCACGCGGAGCGTGGGAACGATCATCTGCGGCTTACATAAATCCCCTGTGGGAGCGAGCCTGCTCGCGAAGGTGTCAGTCGCCTAAAACACAAATCGCCCATCAAACACCGGCTTGTCATCCAGCGCCAATACCCCGCCAGAAAAGATCAGATCCAGGTGATGACTGCCCTTGGCGCCACCGCCCAGTCCGAGATGCAGCCCACAATGCCGCTCCTCAAACCCGGCGTTGCGCGCATACAGGTCCTTCACGCCTTCGTTTGTGCCAATCCCCAACTCCTCAATCCGCCGGTTTGAAGGGTTGGCGTCCAGGTATTTGTTGAAATCATGCTCCAGCCCCGGCACGTCGGTGGCGATGCGGCTGATGGTCGAATTCTCGATCCACAGCTCCAGCGGCGATTCCAGCACGCCGTACTTGCGCGCGAAGGGGATGGTGCTGAGGAAGGTGCCCTTGAATTTCACATGGCCGTTGATGGCTTCGCTGTGGGTGGCGATTTCGCCGGGAGCGAGGTCGAAGTTGCCGACGCCGTTGATGTCGGTCCACTTCTTGATGCTGCTCATCGGCGTTTCGAACCATGAGCCGTGGTCATCCTTGAAGCTCAGCGTGGTCGCCTGGGACATACGCTGGATCAGGTGACTGTTGAGCCCGGCGATGCGTTGCGGGGTGATGCTGAAAGTGTCGTAGAAATAGTCGCCGTAATCCTTGAACAGCAGCGACTTCTTCCAGTTTTCCGCCATGACCGCTTGCAGCGCACGAACGAACTCCGGGCCGTCTGGGCGCGGGTTGGGCAGGGTGGAAGAGTCGTAGAAGAAAATGTACAGATCGCTGTCGGCAATTGCCTCGGCCAGCGCTGCGGTGCTTTCCAGGTCCAGACGCCTGGCGCTGAACTGGAAGCGCGGATGTTCACCGGCCTGTTCGGCGATGGCGCCAGTCAGGGCTTCGTAGTCGGCGGTGTGGCCGAGCATTACCTTCGCCGAGTCGAGCCCGGCAAGGGCAGGGTGATGTTCTAGGTAGTAAAGGAAATGCGAGATGGCGCGGGGCTTGTCCATGAATCCTCCCTGACTGACCGGGGAATGAAGCGGCAGGCACGACCGGCCGGACCGTGCCTGCCCGGGATGTCTTACAGAGGCCACATCGCCGTGCCGAACGGAACGACCGCGTCGGCTTGCATCATTTCCACAGCGGCCTCATGGGTTGGCGCTTCAAACCATTCGTCCAGTTGCAGTTCGGTATCCAAGTCTTTTTCCAGTGCTTGCATGGTCGATCTCCTAGAGAATTTCACGGTTTATGACTGACCGGTCGAGGTGGCCGGTGAGACGTGAAAAACCTAGTTGAGGCTTTTTGCGAATGCAAAATTTTATCCATTTAATTTTTAAATAGACTTTTTGTTCTGTTTTTCTAAATGAGTTTTCTTGTTTTAAAACAGAAAAATGGGTTGTCGGATTCGATAGCAAGCTAGCGACCGTCAAGATGCAGACGTCCTTCGGAAATTTCTGATTCGGAAAGTTTACGTTACGCGTTGTAAACAATACGTGACAAAACGGTCCGCCAGCGGTGCGCTTTTGCCTGCTTATGGCGCCCTGTAAGGAAAAGCTTCCGAAACCCGACAGTGCGGGCGCCACGCAAGGCTCTGGCGCGCTTGTTTCCAGCGCTCAGGCAAGGTGTGATGCGCCCCATGCCTGTCGTGCAGGCGAATAACAAGAAGGAGGCGCAAT
>NZ_RAZO01000147.1:0-1914 GCF_004307535.1 Pseudomonas sp. Sample_9 | reverse complement strand
CCGGCACCTCGACCTCGCGAGTGATGCCCTTGAGCGTGAGCTGACCGGCGACTTGGTAACGATGCTCGGCCACCTGGGTGAAACGGCGGGACTCGAATACCGCGAGCGGGAATTTTTCAGTATCGAACCAGGCGGGTTTCACCAGCTCGGTATTGGCGTCTTCGCTGCCGGCGTCAATGCTGCTCAGGTCGATATGCAAGGTGGTGCGGGCGCTGGCAAGGTTTTCGGTATCTAAATCCAGAGCCGCCTCGAACTTGCCGAAAGTGCCATACATTCGCGAGCCCATCTGCTGGTAGGTGAAGCTGATCTGGCTGGCGCTGGTGTTGACCCGGTTATATTCAGCCGCCTGCGCACCGGCCATGACGCACGATGTAAACGCGGCAACCAGCAGCAATCGCAACGTCATGGAATTCTCCGGGCGGCGTGTGTCGTCGAGGGCCTTGGTTGACTTAAGCAAACAGCAGAGCGTTATGCCAGTTCACGCTCACGCACAGGGGATTCAATCATCTCGGCGCTGCGCGATTGAACCGAACGCTGCTTGGTCCCCCTGCGCAAATGGTGACGCAATTTCAGCGCTGGGCGCTCGACGCAGTAATACGTCACACCACTGCAGGCAAATGACAACGCCAGCACTGCTCCGACAACGTTGGCGTCATACGCGACGGGCCAAAAACCTCGCAATAGATACATCACCACAAAGTGGTTGAGAAACACGCCATAACTGATGTTGCCCAGGAACTCGTCCATCCGATGGAACTTGAGTCTGGTCAACAGGTAGACCAAAGGAATGCCCACGGCGATACCGAGAGTGACTTCGGCATTGAAGGGACGACGCTCGATCCATCCGAGCATGATCGCCACAAACAGCAGTCCCGCCGCAACGGCTGTGCCGGTGACAACGACCATTGCTCTGAGATTGCGTTGGTACAGATAGCAGCCGCACAGGAAGATGAACAACACTCCCGGCAGCAAACGATATCCATAGATATCGGTATTGATAAAGCCAAGGCACGCCAGCAGAAAAATCCCGACCGATACCGCAAAGGCAACACCCTGCGCTTTGAAAATCAGCAGAAACGGGATCAGTAGATAAAAACTCATTTCCAGCCCCAGCGACCAGCCCGGTGGCAGGATCTCGGTCCCGCCGACGCCGAACATGTAATAACCGAGCGGTAACATCAGCAGGCTGGTGGACAAGGTTTTCAATGTCAGCTCGGCCGCTTGGGGTGTACCGGGCAACAGGAGATAAACAACCAAACACGAGGCGACGAAGTAGACCAGAAATTGCGGATACAGCCTTAGCGCCCTATCGACATAGAACAAACCGATCATCCTCGGCTCGGGGTAGTTTCGCTCGATCAGCGAGGTCATCACGAATCCGCTGATGATCAGGAACGAAATGACGGCGATCACGCCAGGGTTGAGCCCAGCGAAGGTTTTGCCCATATGAGATATAGCAACCAGTACGGCCAACAGCAGTCGATAAGCTCCCACTTCAACCCTCGTAATGTCCTTATTGTTGTGGGCGCATACGCTACGATGCTTTTGTGCGGCAGAACAGTTAAATGTTCATCCGCAGTGCTCAGACCAACCGCTCGATCTTCTGGTGCTTCCAGACCAGTTTGTAATAGAGCGTCTGCAGTATAAGCATTCCCAGGTAGGCAACCGGGAACGCCATCCAGACACCCTGCAAACCGAACTGCCCGTCGAGCCAGTAAGCCGCTGGCAACTGGACG
Source organism: Pseudomonas sp. Sample_9 (assembly GCF_004307535.1). Classification (NCBI taxonomy): domain Bacteria; kingdom Pseudomonadati; phylum Pseudomonadota; class Gammaproteobacteria; order Pseudomonadales; family Pseudomonadaceae; genus Pseudomonas; species Pseudomonas sp. Sample_9. Next base: position 178 of record NZ_RAZO01000147.1, on the reverse strand, counting down.
CCGACCACACAAATAATCGAGATGACCACCGGCACCAGTACCGTGCCGCTGGCGCGCATGATCCCGCCGATGATGGCCTGGAAGCCGAATACCAACAGGCTCCAGAGCATGATGTGCAGCAGATGCTCGGCCATCGCCCGGGTCGAGTCCTCGGTCAGGAACAGGCCCAGCAACCAGT
>NZ_RAZO01000433.1:21015-26180 GCF_004307535.1 Pseudomonas sp. Sample_9 | reverse complement strand
AAATCATCCCCCGGCAATACGCCCTGCACGCCAAGAAACACCAGTTTGTCATCGGCCGTATAGCCAACCACACGATCCTGGCCAAACGCGCCATTGAACAGAAACGTATCCGCCCCGCCGCCCGATTCCAGCAGGTCATTGCCCGCACCACCGACAAACACATCATTGCCCGCGCCGCCGAGCAAATGATCGTTGCCCTCAAGGCCAAACAGCCAGTCGCCGCCGGTATGCGCCTTCAGTGTGTCAGCGCCGGCCGTTCCTCTAACGCTCGATTCATAAGCGGTGAGGTTACTGCCGACTTTCAACCCCGTGGCCGTGACGCTGTGCAGCACGTCGTCCTTGAACACGCCCCAGAGAAAACCCGGCTCTTTGCTGACGATGCTGCCAATGTCACGGGTGATGCTGATCCCGCCGTTGGCATCGCGGATGTACAGGTTGCCAGCGCCGTCGTTGGCAAAATCAAAGCTCTTTACCGTCTGCTGCAAGTCGAGGGTGTTGCTGCCCTGCCCACCCAAAATGATGTTGTACCCGCCGCTGTCGCGGAAGCTGTCATTTCCGGCGCGCCCCTCCAGATAGTCATTTCCGCTGCCGCCCTGGATCAGGTCGTTGCCGTCACTGCCGATGATGAACGTGCTGCCCTTGTGGGTTTCGGCGTTGCGGTTGAGGTCTTGCACCCAAGTGTTGGCCCGCGCCGGGTCGGACAGGTTGGCGACGATGATCGTCGAGTCGCGGCTGGTCAGGTCGTAGAACTTCGATTCCAGCACGCGGATCATGCCGTCGCCGTAACCGGTGGGCAGGTGCGAAATCCACGTCGGGATATTCAGGATCGAATACGGCAGCACGTTCCAGGCGTTCGAGGCGTAGTGATCGTTGAAGCTGACGATGTTGTCGGTGGTCGATGCGTGAGGCGCGTCGTGCACGCCCACCGAGGCACTGCTGAAGGTCGAACCGTCGAGGGCGCGAAACACCGGGTCGTTTTCGTAGCCGATATTCAGCACCTTGTCGCCGCTGCTTTGCGTCGGCGAGGCGTAGGCGATGTAGTTGGAATCAGCGAAAAACCCGCCCCACTTGCCGCCGCTCAGATCGGCCATGCTGTTCACCGCCAGACCGCCAAGGCTGTGACCGCTTACCAGCACATCCTTGCCGCTGAGGCCGTTGGCCCGGGCGAATGCGACGACATCGTTGAGCAGATTGCCAAAGGCTTCACCGACGTAGTTTTTCGCGTAATCGGCCGGGCCGAACGCCGCGAGCAGATCGTTGATCACGTCGCCAATCGAATCACCGATGAGGATTTCGCGCGGGCCGCTGGTGCCGCGAAAGGCGATACCCAGTTCCGTGAGGTGACCCTGAGCGTCGTACTTGCCGAGGATTTCCACTTGTGCGCTGGTGTAGCCGGCCTTCTCGCCGAAGAACGTCCCGCGTGCGTCGATCTTGCCTTCATAGCCCAATTGCGCGGCGCTGATCGGTGTCCAGCCGGCCTTCTGTACGGCCTCGAGGGCGAGCTTTTCCGAATCGGGATTCCACGGGATACCGGGGATCACCCCTTGCGAATCGGTGCCGCCAATCAGCGCGGTAACCAGCGTCGCCGGCAGACCGAGGCCGAAGCCGTTGTGCTGGTAACCGGCGGCGAAGCCGTTATCGAGGTTGTGATAGGAATACAGCGTGATCGCCATGGCATCGCTGAACAGCGCCTTGGAATCGGCTGTGCCGAAGTTCTTGTAGTCGTATACACCCATTGCCATTGCCTCTCATGTTGTTGGAATTGTCAGAGATAGCTCACAGCCAGAGCGCAGGGCTCCGGAGCATTTCATTTGTCGTTCAATGGTCCCTCAAATGTCATGTGTACGCCGTACCTGTGGGAGCGAGCCTGCTCGCGAAGGCGGCAGCACATTCAACATCACAATCGCCTGAACCAGCGCATTCGCGAGCAGGCTCGCTCCCACATTTGGATCTTCTGCACATTTGGATTTTTGTACTCGAACAATCCCATGAGCAGCGCTCCCTTTTCTTGAAAAACCGGCAGCCCGAGAAGCGCTGCCGGTTACGCCTCAGAACTGCCAGTCGAGCGTCAGACCGACTCCGTGATCTTTCTCGTTGGAGCCGATCAAACCGTTGTAGTCGAGGTTGACCCGCACGTCGCGATTGAGCGCCAGCCCGGCGCGCACGCCGACCACGGCAGCGTCACGATCCATCGACACGCTCTGCACGGTGAACGCGCTGTTGCCGTTGGCGAAGGCCAGATGGCTGTCGGCATCGACGCTGCTCAGGTTGTGCTGCCAGCCGAGGCTGGCGCCCAGTTCCAACTGATGCTTATCCGACAAGGCGAAGCTGCGCTTGGCGCGCACGCCGAGGGTGGAGAGCACCACGTCGCGGTTGTCTTCGCCACCCTTGAGCGCGGCAGCGTCACCCTTTTCGGTGAAGCTGTCGGTGTTGAGGTGAACGTAGGACAGATTGGCGAACGGCTCCAGGTTCATCGGTTGCAGGCCCAGGTCGTATGCGGCCTCGGTGAACAGTTGCGCGGTGGTCGCGTCACGTTTGGTTTTCTGTTTGCCGCTGACATCGCCGAACTGCAGATCACGCTTCACATCGATGCGATGCCAGCTGTAGGCGCCGCCAACGGTCAGGCGCAACGCGTCGATTTCATGGCCCAGATACGCACCCAAGTGGTAGCTGTCGACCGACGCCGACGAATGCGTGCCGCTGCCCATGCTCAACGAACTGTCGCTGTAACCGGTGACGAAACCGAGACGGGTATCTTCAGCAATCAGACCGTCGACACCGGCCAGCAGCCCACCGATGGAGCTATTGGAATCGGCATTGTCATGGCCGCCATCGCTTTCACCCCACGATCCCAGCACCTTGACCCAGACGTTGCTGCGCTCATCAGTCGGCGCATCGGCATTGAACAGATCACGCTCACGCAGGCGCTCGCCGACGGCTTCGCGCAGGTAGCGGCTGTCGTTGATCAGCAGCGTGCCGATGGCCGGGTGAATCTCGCCGGACAGCTGTTGAAAGGCCTGCTGCGCCGACGCCGCGTTGGGCGACAGCAACAGGGTTTCGAACAGTGCATTGCCCGCGCCCAAACGCTCGGCGGCAGCACCGACGGCGCGCTGGTTCGGCGTCAGACCGACGCTGGCGAACGATGCCTCATTGCGCCCGACCGCCAGCTGGATGCCGCCCGCCGAGTAATCGAGGGTGCCGCCGAGGAAGGCGTAATTCGGCAAGACCTGCCCGAAGCGCCCTTCAATGCCGCCCGCCGCTTGCAGAATGTTGTAGCGGGTGCCGAGCAGGCTTTGCACTTCGCCGGTGCTGAGCAGGGTCGGGCTGTTTTCCAGTGACAGGCTCACCGTGGCGCCGTCGATGACGGCTTTGCCGCCCGCGACGATCTGGTCGCTGCTGGTCGGCGACAGCTCTACGGCATAGGTCGAACCCGGCGCGAAAGTCACGTCACCTGCCACATTCAGGGTGCCGATGGAATTGCCCGGTGCCACCGTACCGCCGCTGCTCACCGCCAGCGCGCCGATGCGGCCATTGCCGCCGAGGATGCCGCCGTTGTTGACGGTGACCGCCGATTGCAGCGAACCGTTGATGGCCAGACGGCCCTGATTGACCAGGGTCGGGCCGCTGTAAGTGTTGTTGCCGGTCAGCACCAAAGTGCCGATGCCTTGCTTGGTCAGACCGCCGTGGCCGCCGATGTCGTTGCGCCAGGTGTCGAGGCCGCACGTGATGTCGCTGCACACGCGTTCGGTCGGTTTGCCCTGATCGATGATCGCGCCGATGCCCGGCAGATCGGCGACAAACTGGCCGGAACCGTAAGCGCCCTGCACGCGGAACTCCTCGGGAATGTCCTGCTCGGTGACGAACATTGCCGGGCCGTCGATGGCCTTGCGCAGGTTGATCATGCCCCAGCCGTACAAGGCGTCGATGCCCGGTGCGCCGAGGTCGGTCGCAGTGGTGCGCAACACGCTGGCGACCTGATCGCCGGACATATACGGGAAGCGCTCCATCAACACCGCGATGGAACCGGCCACGTGTGGCGCGGCCATCGAGGTGCCGTTGTAGTTTTTGTAGCCGGTGGTCAGGTTGTCGGCGTTGGTACCTTCGATGATCGAGCTGTAGATCTTGGTGCCCGGCGCCGACACGCAATAACTCGCCGTATAGCCGCAACGCGAGGAGAACGTGCTGATCACGTAGGGATTGGCGCTGGCGGTGTCCGGGTTCTGCTGCAATGCGGCGACGGTGATCCAGTTCGGCGCGATGTCCGGAACGAAATAACCGAGGCCGGCAATGGCATCCGGGTTGTTCAGGTTGTAGTCGTTGCCGGCGGCGAAAATGGTGACGATGCCGCTGCGTGCGGCGGCAATCGCGCCGTCGTAGGCGCCGCCAGGCTTGGTGCCGAGCAAGGTGCGGATTTCGTTGAACTGCAACTGCGCGTCGTTGACGGTGAAGTGCGGATACGCCGGATCGCGGCCGCCGAGGTCGAAGCGGTCGGTGATGCCGATGCCCCAGCTGTTGTTGATGATCCGCGCACCGCTGGCGATCAGCGCATCCCAACCGGCCTTGTACACCGCGCCGTCGTTGCCACGCACGATGCCATCTTCGGGGCCTGGGTCGCCGTTGTCGGCGCTGATGATCTGCGCACCGAATGCGACGCCGTGCATCACCCCGCCGTCGCGACTGCCCGCCGCGATACCGCCGACGTGGGTGCCGTGGGCGCCGAGCTTGCCGTCGGAGCCGACCGAGGGCGAACCGTCATAGCGGAACGCGTCGCCGGCTTTCACCGGAATATACGGGTCGGTGTATTCGCGGATACCGCTGGTGACCAGGGTGACGACTTTGTTACTGCCAGAGAACTCCGGATGCGCGGCGTAGACCGGCTGATCGAAGATGCCCAGTTTCACGCCTTTGCCGGTGTAGCCGGCGGCGTAGGCGTAATCCGCGCCGATCGCGCCCAGGCCCCAGTCGGCCTTGAATTCATTGCTGCGCCAGCTCGACGGATCGCCGCTGCGGCCGTTTTCCACGTAAGGCGCTGCCTGCGCCATCGCACTGGCACAGAGCATGGCGACTGTCAGGGTTTTCAGGGCAAAGCGGCCACCCGATTGCGCGGGGGTATTGTTGTTATCCATCCACGACCTTCCTTAGTGATGTTGCGAAAAATCCGGTTG
>NZ_RAZO01000433.1:19458-20915 GCF_004307535.1 Pseudomonas sp. Sample_9 | reverse complement strand
TATTGTTGTTATCCATCCACGACCTTCCTTAGTGATGTTGCGAAAAATCCGGTTGTTTCTATAGCTGTGGCGAGGGGATTCATCCCCGTTGGGTTGCGAAGCGACCCCCCAGGAATTTTTCCAACCTACGTAAACACAGGTTTTGCGACTGCTGCGCAGTCGAGCGGGGATAAATCCCCTCGCCACAGGGGCTCAAACACATGCAATCAGAACTGCCAGTTCAGGCTCAGGCCAACGCCATGCAGCTTTTCGCGGCTGGCCAGTTGGCCGTTGTAATCGAGGTTGACCCGCACGTCCTTGCTCAATGCCAGACTGGCCTGCACGCCGACCAGTGCGGCATCACGTACCAGCGCCGAGCTCTCCACTGAGTACGGCGTGCCGCCGCTGGCAAAGCGCAAATGCTGCTCCGATTCAATATCGCTGAGGCTGTGCTGCCAGCCGAGACGCGCGCTGACGTCCAACGCTTGCTGGCTGGAAAGGTCGAAGGTTTTGCTCGCCCGTACGCCCAAGGTGCTCAACACCGCATCGCGCTGATCGCCAGCGCTTTTCAGCGCAGCGGCATCGCCCTTTTCGGTAAAGCCTTCGGTGTCGAGATGCAGGTAGGTCAGGTTGGCGAACGGTTCCAGCGCCAGAGGTTGCAACTGCAAGCGATATGCCGCTTCGCCGAAGACCTGGGTGGTGGTCGCATCAAGCTTGGCTTTCTGCTTGGCGCTGACGTCGTCGTATTGCAGATCGCGCTTTACATCGCCGCGATGCCAGCTGTACGCCGCACCGCTGCTCAAGCGCCAGGCGCCGATGTCGTGCCCGACGTAAGCGCCGAGGTGATAGCTGTCGACTTTTGCCGAGGAATGCGTGCCCGAGCCCATGCTCAAGGAGCTGTCGCTATAACCGGTGACCAGACCGATGCGGGTCTGCTCGTCCAGCGCGCCGTCGACACCGGCGAGCAGACCGCCGATCGAAGTGTTGTAGCCGGCCGTGTCGTGATTGGAATCGGTGCTGCCCCAAGCGCCGAGGGCTTTGATCCAGCCGTTGCTGCGGGTCGCCGATTCATCGTGCAGCCGCTCGCCGAGCGCATCACGCAACTGGCGGCTGTCGTTGATCAGCATCGTCCCCAGTGCCGGATAAATCTCGCCGCTCAGTTGCTGGAAGGCTTGCTGCGCCGAGGCTTGAGTCGGTGCACGAAGCACACTTTCGTAAACCGAATTGCCAGCGCCCAGCCCTTCGACTGCCGCCGCCACCGAACGCTGGTTCGGCGTTTGCCCGACGCTGACGAAGCTGGTGGCATTGCGCTGGATATTCAGCTGGATGCCGCTTGCGGCGTAGTCGAGGGCGCCGCCGATGAACAGGTAGTTCGGCACCACCGCAGCGAACTGCCCCTGCACGCCGCCGGCCGCTTGCAGGATGTTGTACTGGCGGCCGAGCAGGCTTTGCGCTTCGGCGCTGCTGAGCAAGGTCGG
>NZ_RAZO01000433.1:0-19358 GCF_004307535.1 Pseudomonas sp. Sample_9 | reverse complement strand
TGTTGTACTGGCGGCCGAGCAGGCTTTGCGCTTCGGCGCTGCTGAGCAAGGTCGGGCTGTTTTCCAGCGCGAGACTGACACTGGCGCCGCTGACGGTTGCCGTGCCGCCGGCGACGATGCGGTCGCTGCTGGAGGGCGATAGCTCGACGGCGTAAGTCGAGCCCGGGGCAAGTGTCACATCACCAGCGACGTTCAAGGTGCCGATGGAGTTGCCCGGTGCCACCCGGCCGCCGCTGTTGGCGGTCAACGCGCCGATGCGTCCAGAACCGCCGAGGGTGCCGCTGTCGTTGACGGTGACCGCTGAGGTCAGCGAACCGTTGACCGTCAGCAGACCGCCGTTGACCGTGGTCGGGCCGCGATAGGTGTTTGCGCCGCTGAGCAGCAATTGCCCGGCGCCGGACTTGATCAGGCTGCCCTCATACACCCGGTTCGCCGCTGCCGCATCACGCAGCATGCCGACGGCGTAATCGGTCTGGTCCTGCTGACTGGCGCCGGCCGGGACACCGCTCTGCCAGCCTTTGTCCTGTAGGGTTTGCTGCCAGGTGCTGCGCTCGGCGAGGTCTTCGTTTTGACGCTGGAGCAGCGCCTTGTCGGAGATGTCATTGCTCCAGACATCGCGCTGCCCTGCGCCCAGATTGGCATCGAACGCACCGAGCAATTGCCCCGGCCCGCGCATCGCCCGGTCGAGGTTGGCGACGCCCCAGCCGACGCGCTCGTTCGGTGCGTTGGTGACCGAGCCATCGAGCTGGGTGGCGGTGGTCAGCAGCACTTCGAGCGCCTGCTGGTTGTTCATGTACGGATAGCGTTCCATCACCAGCGCCAAGGCGCCGGTCGCGTGCGGCGCCGCCATCGAGGTGCCGGACTTGATCGCATAACCGCCGCCGGGAATGGTGCTGTCGATCTTCGCCCCCGGTGTGGTGATGCACCAGTATTTGGCGATGCCGCACTGGTTGTATTTCTGCTGATTGCTCTGATCGAGCCCGGACACCGCCAGCCAGTGACCTTCCAGATCCGGCTGAAAGTACGGCAGCGCCGAGCGTACGCTGGCATTCGGGTAGCCGCTGTTGCCGGCGCTGAAAACGTTGATCACACCGCGCCGGGAAACATCGGCAGCGGCGTCGAGCCAGGTGCCCTTGTTCCAGTGCTGCGCGTAGGCGGCGTGCAGATCCGCGAGAGTGCGATAGCTGACATCCGGCGGCTGACTGCCCCAACTGTTGTTGATCGCCCGCACCCCGGCATCGGCGAGGCTGTCGTAGACCGCTTTGAAATAACGCGGATCAGGGCTTGGACCGAAGAGGAAACTGTCGTTCTTGTTGGTGTTGCCGACAAAGATTTGCGCGTTGTAAGCCACGCCGTGCATGCCGCTGCCGTCACGGGTTGCGCCCATGGTGCCGACCACGTGGGTGCCGTGGGAATCGTTGTTGGGGTTGAGCGTGCCGTCGACGTTGAACGCTGAGCCATCGACGTAGCTGCCGCTGGCGGTTACCGGGTGATAGCGATCGGCGGCGAATTCCGGGTGGGCGGCATCGAAACCGGAATCGAGCGCGCCGATCTTCACGCCCTTGCCGGTGATGCCGGCGGCATAGGCCTGATCAGCCTGCATGCGTTCCAGGCCCCAGTCACGCAGGAACTCGGCGCTGCGCCAACTGGCCGGATTGCCGGGCTCGCCGGGTTCGAGGTATTGCGCCTGAGTCGCCGAGGTCACCAGCAACAGCGTGCCGAGCGAAATCGGTTTGATGCGTACGTCCATGGTCATCACTCTCGTTTTTGTTGTTTTGTTCAGGGCTGAATTGCGTTGTCGCCTGTTCCCCTCACCCCAGCCCTCTCCCCGAGGAGAGGGAGCCGATTTGTATTGATGTAAAACCTGCGTCCGGCTCGGTCGTTCAGGTCGATGCATCTCGCCAATTTCCCCGAATCGGTTTCCTCTCCCTGTGGGAAATGGAGCCGATTTCTATTGATGTCAAAACCTGCGTCCGGCTCGGTCGTTCAGGTCGATGCAGCTATCGCAGGCCACTCGGTCAGTCCCCTCTCCCTCTGGGAGAGGGTTAGGGTGAGGGCTGTTGCGCGACCACAAATGCTTCGTCCACCCGCGCCAGATCCTGCTCATTCAGCGTCCCGGCGTAGTAATGCAATTTGGTCCAGGCCATCAGGTAGTCGTAGCGCGCCTGGGCCAGGTCGCGGCGGGTGGTGAACAGTTGCTGCTCGGCATTCAACGCATCGAGATTGGTGCGTTCGCCGCCCAAAATGCTTTGTTGGGTCGAGACCACCAGCGCTTCGGCCGACTTCAAGGCTTTCTGATAAGCGCGCAATTTGTTCACCCCAGAAAGGCAGGCGCTGAACTGGCGGCGCAGTTCGATCAAGGTTTCGCGGGTTTTGCCATCCAGTTCGTACTCAGCCTGTTCCATGGTGCGGCTGGCCTGACGCGTCGAGGCCGACACGCCGCCGCCGGCGTACAGCGGCACGCTGACTTCCAGGCCGATGGTGTTGGTTTCGTAGCGCTGGTTATAGGTGTTGCCGCTTTCGGACTCGTTGTCGCGCATCGAGGCGTAGGCGCTTACTTTCGGCAGATGCCCGGCGCGATTGCGCTCGACTTCATAGCGCGCCACTTCCACGGCCTGACGCTGCGAAGCGAGGTTCGGGTTGTTGCTGATCGCCAGTTCATGCCAGGTGTCGAAGTTGGCCGGTTGCAGGGTGAAGGTCTGAAATTGCTGACCAAGCGGAGCCAGATCGACGATGTCCACCGCCGGCACGCCGACCAGCGCGCCCAGCTCGCGCAAAGCGGCATCCTGCTCGTTGCGCGCTTCGATCTCTTCGGCAGTCGCCAGCTCATAGCGCGACTCGGCTTCGAGAATATCGGTGCGCGTGCCCTCGCCCTGCTTGAACATGTGTTCGTTCTGCTGGAACTGCTGTTCGTAGGCCTTCTTCTTCGCCTGGGCGATGTCGATCTGGTCCTGGGCAAACAAGGCTTTGGTGTAGTTGTCCAGCACGCGCACCAACAGCTCCTGACTCTTGCCGCGAAAGGCTTCGTCGGCGAACAACGACTGCGCGACGCCCTTGCGATACGCCGCGTAAGCCTCGTAATCGAGCAGCGGTTGCTGCACCGTGAGCGCCGAGCCGTAACTGCTGTAATTACGCTCATCGGTGCGGTTGCGCGCACGATCATCCAGAGACGTAGCCTTGGACGAGTTGCGGCCCTTGTTGTAGGTGTAGCCGATCCGTGGCAGCAACCCGGCGCGGCCAATCGCGCGGTTTTCCAGGCCGGCATCGCGCTCCTTGATCGCCCCCAGGAACACCGGATCATTGCGCAACGCCTGTTCGTAAATCTCGAATGGCCCCATGGCCGCGACTGCCGAGTGACTCGCGAGCAGCGTCATTGCGGCCCCCAGCATGCAAAGCTTTTTCATACAGCCGAACATCCTTATTCCTCGGTCAACGCAGAACCGGCGCGATCGAGCAGCGGTTTGAACAGGTAGTTGAGGAGTGAACGCTCACCGGTGCGCACGAACATTTCCGCCGGCATGCCGGGTTTGATCACCAGACCATTGAGCTTTTCCATCGCCTGATCGCTGACGCTGCTGCGCAATACGTAATACGGCACGCCGGTTTTCTCATCGACCATCTGGTCGGCGGAAATCAGGCTGACTTCGCCGGGCACGCGCGGGGTCTTGCTCTGGTTGAACGCGGTAAACAAGATGTCCACCGGCAAATGCGTGCCGACCTTGTCGATCAGATTGATCGGCAAGTGCCCTTCCACTTCCAGGGTGGTGCCCTGCGGAACGATCTCCAGCAAGGTTTCGCCCTGACGCACCACGGCGCCTTCAGTGTGCACACCGAGGTTGACCGCCACGCCATCGGCGGTGGCGAGGATCTCGCTGTGTTGCAGATCGAAACCGGCGGAGGTCAGCTGTTCGGACAGCGTCACGCTTTTCAACTGCGCATCGGCCAGTTGCGTACGCACTTCCTTCTGGTATTCCTCGCCGTGCTGCTGCAACTTCAGGCGCGACTCAAGGATGCCCTGCTCCACGCGCCCGCTTTCACCGGTGTTTTCCGCCAGCTGCTGCTGCACTTGCGACAGTTGCCGCTGGTAGTCCATCAAGCGGTTGCGCGGGATGTAGCCGTTGTCGGCCAGCGGTTGCAGGTTGCTCAATTGTTGCTGCAAGGAACTGGCCTGAGCATTGAGGTCGCTGCGGGCGCGGCGCATGCCGGCCAGTTGCGCAGTGGCGCCTTCAATGTTGGCGCGCAGTGCCGCTTGTTCCCGGGAGAACGCTTCGCGGCGGCTGCTGAACAGTTGCCGCTGGCCTTCCAGCACCAGCGCCAGGCGCGGGTCCGGGTCGTTGCTCAATTCAGGCGGAAAGATCACTTGTTTGAGGTTGTCGCGCTCGGCCTGCCAGCGCGCGAGGCTGGCCCAAGCCATGCGGTACTGCGCCTGCAGCGATTGCACATCGGCGGCGACCTGCGTCTGATCGAGGCGGAACAGTGGCTGGCCCTGCTTCACGATCTGGCCTTCGCGCACCAGAATCCGGCTGACCACGCCGCTGCTCATCGACTGCACAGCCTTGCGTTTGCCCGAGACCACCACGGTGCCCTGCACCGGAATGCCCTGATCCAGCGGCGCCAGTGCCGCCCAGGTGAAGAAACTGCCAGCGCCGACGATGGCCAGAATCCAGCCCATGCGCGCGAAGAATTTCGCGTCGCGTTCCGGGCGTTCGGTGATGTAGCCGTGTTCCATGGTCGCTTCGTTTTCAGTGTTCATGCTGGCGCTGCTCATACACCCGAATTCCTTGTCGAGGGCTGATACTGCCGGCTCATGCTGAGCCCGCCCGGTGTTTGTGCGGCTTTTTCACGTTGCTGTTCGTGCTGACCGGAAAGTGCCTTGAGCACATCCTGACTCGGGCCGAACGCCTGCAAACGGCCGTCGTTGAGCACGAGCAATTTGTCAGCCTGAGCCAGCACCGAAGAACGATGGGTGACCAGAATCACCGTGGTGCCCTGAGCCTTGAGTTGCGCGATGGCGCTGGCCAGTGCCGCTTCGCCGACGGTATCGAGATTGGAATTGGGTTCATCCAGCACCACCAGACTTGGCGTGCCGTACAGCGCGCGGGCCAAGGCCACGCGTTGCTTCTGGCCACCGGACAAACCGCTGCCGTCCTCGCCCAGTTGCGTGTCGTAGCCTTGCGGCAGGCGCAGGATCATCTCGTGAACGCCGGCCTGCTGCGCGGCGGCTACGACTTTTCGCGGGTCGGCTTCGCTGAAGCGCGCGATGTTTTCGGCAATGGAGCCGCTGAACAGCTCGATGTCTTGCGGCAGGTAACCGATGTAAGGACCAAGCTGATCGCGGTTCCAGCGATGAATATCAGCGCCGTCGAGGCGCACGGTGCCGCCCAGCACCGGCCACACGCCGACCAGGACCCGAGCCAGCGTCGACTTGCCGGAACCAGACGCGCCGAGCACACCCAGCACTTCACCAGCACTCAGATTGAAATTGACCATGTGCAAAGTGGCTGCACGCTGCCCAGGCGGGCCGGCACTGACTTGTTCGAAGGTGATCTGGCCTTTCGGTGCCGGCAGTGCCATCGCCTCGTCGCTGGGCGGAAACGCCTGCAACAGCGCATCGAGACGGCGGTAAGCCAGCTTCGCCCCGCTCCACTGTTTCCAAACGGCGATCAGCTGATCGATCGGGCTCAGCACGCGGCCCATCAGGATCGAACCGGCGATCATCATCCCCGCCGTCATGTCGCCCTTGATCACCAGCAACGCGCCCAGGCCCAGCACCAACGATTGCAGGCATAGACGCAAGGTCTTGCTCAGCGAACTGATCACCGCGCCAGTGTCGCTGGCCTGGTTCTGCAAGCCGAGAAAGCGCGAATGCACGCCAAACCAGCGCTTGCGCAGCGAGCCGAGCATGCCCATGGCCTGAATGGTTTCGGCGTTGTGCAGATGGCTGGTGGCCAACTGGCTGGATTGCTGGGAAAAACCGGCGGCTTCGCCCAGCGGTTTTTTGGTCATGTATTCGTTGAGGCAGGCCAGTGCAATCAGCAATAACGCGCCCGCCGTGGCCAGCACGCCGAGCCAGACGTTGAACAGGTAAATGACAAACAGATAGACCGGGAACCACGGCGCATCGAAGAAGGCGAACAGCGCCGGGCCGGTGACGAACTGGCGGATATGGGTCAGATCGCCCAGCGACTGCCCGGCATTGCCTTCGCCCTTGAACAGGTTGCGCTCGAACGCGGCCTGATAGACGCGCAGATTGAAGCGACGCTCCAGCTGGCTGCCGATGCGGATGACGATAAAGCTGCGGATCACTTCCAGCAGCCCGATAAAGGCGAAGAAACCGACCACCATCAACGACAGCATTGCCAGGGTGGTTTCGTTCTGTGACGACAGCACCCGGTCGTAAACTTGCAGCATGTAGATCGACGGCACCAGCATCAACACGTTGATCAGCGCGGTGAAACAACCGACGCTGATCAGAATGCTTTTATAGTCGCCCAATGCCTTGATTAACGGAGCGGTGGCAGGAGACTTCGCCATCTTCATTGATTCTTCCTGAATTCATGCCTCGTCATTACCGGACGAGCATTCCATTGATATTCCGCCTGCCTGCCAAAGATGACTTGCAAGTAGCGCTTACAATTTCATAACAACTTGATCCGATGCCGCGCTTATAACGCACGACCACTGGCTTATATCAACTTTCTTTCACTCGACAACCATTGCCTACTGCGCTGCGCGCTCTAACGTAATAAGCAGTTCGGCGCTCAAGGCCTTTGTATAAATGCCATCACGCTGGCGGCTGAAGAAGGCGATCCTCGAACCTTCCTTGCCGGTGATGGAAATGCCATCGGGCTCTGGAAACCAGCCGATTGGCGCTTCGCCCAACCACGCGGCCAGACATTCAGTGCCCTCGCCCAAAGTCTGGTTCGGCGCAAGCTCGACCAGGCAAGTGTTCGACGGTTTGTCTTGCAACGACCGCGTTTCGGGTGTGTCGTTGTGACCGGTCAATGTGGCCTGCCAGCGCCCGGTGAATACCGCGGGGTCTTCGAGTCTGAGGCTGCTTGCCATGCTTGTCGCTCCGCTCATCATCAGCGTGACTGCCATCAGCCATGCCATCGTTGTGTAAGTAAAAACGTATACACGCATAGGAAATTTCACTTCCGTTCGTAGCCTTGCCCGGCGACCACGCCGATGCAAGCGAAGAAAGCGACGCACGAGGCGCCGCTTTCCTTTCACATCACGCCACGATGTCGCTGGTCGCTGCCTGGCCAACCGTGCTGACGATGAAGTCCGCCACGCCGTGCCCGGAGAAATCCACCGATAACAGGCTGTTGCCGCCCGACGAGGTCAGCACTGCGTCGCCGGCAGAACCGGTGAAGCTGTTGACGAAGTGCAGGCCCGCGCCGTTGGTGATGCCGGTCAGGTCGATTTTGTCCAGACCGCTGACAAAATCGAGGATCTGATCGATCGCACCCGGCTTGGAGTCCGAGCTGGCGGCGAACACGAAAGTGTCCGAACCGGCGCCGCCCCACAGCTTGTCGGCACCGCCAGCGCCGAAGAGGATGTCGTTGCCGGCACCACCCTTCAGTTCGTTGGCCACGCTGTTACCGATCAACAGATCACTGCCCGAACCACCAATCGCGTTCTCGATGACTGCGCCCTTGGCGATCGACACGTTGCCGACCATGCCGCCAACGTCGGAGAACGAAGCGCTATTGAGGTTGATTTTCTGGTTCTGGGTAAACCCGGAAAAGTCCAGGGTATCCTTGCCGCCGGCATCCCAGACCGAGAACACCACCTTGTCGCTCGACGACGACGCGCTGAGGAAATCGCGGCCGGCATTGGAGTTGAAGCCGTAGGTGGTGTCGCCGGTGCGGGTGGTGGTGTTGGCGCCGTAGAGTTTCTGGATGGCTGCGATGTCGTCCATCAGCGGGCCGGACGAATAGGCTTCGACGCCACCCTTGCTGAAGTTCTGGTTGGTGTTGCTTTCGCTCCAGTAACTCATGACGCTGTAGCCACGGGTGTCCTGGCCATAAGTCGCGTCGTTGTAAGTCGGGTTGCCATTGCCGGCGTTGTAGTCGCCAGGGTGAGCAAGGCCCAGGGTATGGCCGATTTCGTGGGTCAGGGTCTGACGCCCGTAGTTGTTTAGATCCGGGTTCTTGTTCTGCGTGTAACCGCTGTTGATCAGGTACCACGAAGTACCGTCATAACCAGCGCCGGTCCCCGGCAGATAGGCAAACGCCGCAGCGCCATCCTGACCACCGCTGTAGTTACCGAAGGTCATGTGCCCGTCACCGCCCGAGGCTTTCTCGGTAAAGGTGACATTGGCCACATCGGCCCACGACTGCATGGCGAGCTTGGCCTGCGCCTGCTGCTGCGCGCTGAACTGACTGAACCCGCTGATGCCGTGCTTGTTCATCGTGCTGTTCGAGGCCGAAGTCAGGAACGTATAGGTGAGGTCGATCTTGCCGCTGCCGTCCTTGTCCTGGTAGGCAGCGCCGTCACGCAGCAATTGCGTAGCCGCCTGGTCGACGGTGTACGAGGGTTTGCCATTGACCGTGAGGTTGCCGCCACGGTCGTACTGATGGCTGAAGCTATTGATCTGGTTGTACGCCGAGCTGAACGCGGCCAGTTGGAAAGCCTGTTCGGCGGAATCAACAGCATTGGTTTTAACTTTCGACATAAACACACTTCCTTGTTTAGCAATGGAACAGTTTTTGTCCGACAGGACGATCTTTGGCGAGATCGTCCTATCACTCGCCCAATGAAGGCGTAACGAACCTGACACAATTGGAAATCTGTCGTAAAGAGTTTTTTTGCGATCCAATTTGGTGGTATCAGGAAACTGCCGTAAACAAAGCGCGCGGGGAGGAAAGATTGTTTTTAATTGCGATGAGGGTGGAAATTGTCTGACGATTTTCTATTTAAATATTAAATATCGCTAAGTTTGAATTTGTTGGGCAAGTCACATTTTCAGTCGGCAGTGCCAGTGCTTTGATATCAACTATCCTGATTCATTGAATAACGAATGTGGGAGCGAGCCTGCTCGCGAAGGCGCCAAGCCAGTCAACATAAGTGTCGAATGACAAAACGCTTCGCGAGCAGGCTCGCTCCCACAGGGGTCTTGTATGTTGGCCTGAAAAAACTCAGCTACCGGTGCGAATCTTGTTCCACACCCTCGTACGAATCCGGTCGATATTCAACGGCATCGCCTCCAGCGCAAACAGCTTGCCCATCATTTCCGGGCTCGGGTAAACCTTGGTGTCGTTCTTGATCGCCGGGTCGATCAGTTTGTCGGCTTGTTCGTTGCCATTGGCGTAATGCACGTAATTGGTGATGCCGGCCATGACATCGGGGCGCAGCAGGTAGTTCATGAAGGCGTAGCCGGCCTTTTCGTCCGGTGCGTCGGCGGGCATGGCGACCATGTCGAACCAGATCGCCGCGCCTTCCTTGGGAATCGCATAACCGATCTCGACGCCGTTCTTGGCTTCCTTGGCGCGGTTCTCCGCTTGCAGTATGTCGCCGGAAAAGCCCACCGCTACGCAGATGTCGCCGTTGGCCAGGTCACTGGTGTACTTCGAAGAATGGAAGTAACTGACGTAGGGCCGCACTTTCATCAGCAAAGCTTCGGCTTTTTTGTAGTCTTCGGGATTTTTGCTGTGGTGCGGCAGGCCCAGGTAGTTGAGCGCCGCCGGGAGCAGTTCCGGGCCGTTGTCGAGGATCGCCACGCCGCACTTCTGCAGTTTTTCCATGTATTCGGGCTTGAAGATCAGATCCCAGGAATCCACCGGCGCGTTGTCGCCCAGCACCGCTTTGACCTTGGCAATGTTGTAGCCGATACCGGTGCTGCCCCACAGATAAGGGAAACCGTGCTCGTTATTAGGGTCGTTGGTTTGCAGGGCCTTGAGCAGCGCCGGGTTGAGGTTCTTCCAGTTCGGCAACTGACTCTTGTCGAGTTTCTTCAGCGCCCCGCCTTGAATTTGCCGCGCCATGAAGTGGTTCGACGGAAAAACCACGTCGTAACCGGATTTGCCAGTCATCAACTTGCCGTCGAGGGTTTCGTTGCTGTCGTAGACGTCATAAGTGACGCCGATGCCCGTGTCTTTCTGGAAGTTCTTCGTGGTGTCCGGGGCGATGTAGTCGGACCAGTTGTAGACCTTGACCGTCTCGGCCGCGTGACTGACGGAAGCGGCCAGCAGCAGCAGCAGCGGCGCCAATGCGAGGGTTTTCTGGATCATGAGGCGATTCCTGTATGGGCTTTTTTTGTTGGCAGGCAATCAAAGGATCAAACAATCAGAAAATCAGCACGTAGCTCTTGCGCACGGTTTCCTGGATATCCCAGACCCCGAGCGTGTTGGCTGGCAACATCAGTGCGTCGCCGCCTTGTATGTGCAGGGTTTCGCCGCCACCGTCAGGAGTGAACGTGCAACGCCCGGAAATGAAATGGCAGAACTCCTGCGCGGTGATCTGCCGCCGCCAGCGGCCCGGGGTGCATTCCCAGACGCCGGTTTCGACACCGTCGTCGCGCTCGACGCTGGTGGTCGAGGCAATTGCGACGGGTTCGCCGAGGGGCACGGCGACCGGGTTGGATTCTTCGAGCTCAAGCGTGGCGGTGTTCTTGAAGTGGGTGATGCTCATGGCGTGACCTGTTTATTGAGGGAAACGACGTTCAGTGCATGAAACCTTCCATGAACCCGGCAACCCGGCTGGCGAGCTTGCGCCGCCAGGGCGCGGTCGCGGGATTGGCCAGGGTCTGGTCTTCGTGCACGAAACTTTTGATGATCGCGTTGTAGCCGAGCCAGCGGCATGGCTCTGGCTCCCAGGCACGCAGCGCGTGAATGCCGCCGTCGGGCAGCACCCACGGTTGCTCGGTCAGTTCGCTGTCGCGCTCCAAAATAAGATCCGCCAGGGTGCGTCCGCCGAGGTTGCTGGCACCAACACCCTCCCCGCCGTATCCGCCGGACAACGCGATGCCGTTGGCGCGGTCGCAAAGCATGTGCGGCTTGAAATGCCGCGACATGCCGAGATTGCCGCCCCAGGCGTGGGTGATCTGCACATTTTTCAGCTGCGGGAACAGTTCGCCGAACAGATAGCGGCGCAACTCGACTTCATCGCGGGTGAGGTTGAAGTCATGGCGCAGCTTGCCGGCGAACTGATAACCGCCACGGGCGCCGAAGATCAGACGATTGTCGGCACTGCGCTGGCCGTAGGTGACCTGGCGGCTGAATTCACTGAAGGCCTGGCCGCGATTGAGGCCGATTTCGTCCCAGATCGCAGCGGACAGCGGCTCGGTGGCGACGATCAGGCTTTGCACCGGCAGCTGATAGCGGCCAAGTGGCGGCAGCGTCACCGAATACCCTTCTACCGCCGGGACGATCCAGCGGCTGCGCACGCTGGCCTTGGCGGTACGCAGACTGCCGGACTGCCAGTGGGTGACCGGACTGTTTTCGTAGATTTTCACGCCCATGTTCTGCACGGTCCGCGCCAGGCCACGCGCCAGTTTCGCCGGGTGAATGGTCGCGACATGGGGGGCGAAGATGCCGCCGTAGGGCTTGGCCACGCGGATCTGCTGGGCCAACTGCTCGGGACTGAGCCAGCGGTAATCGTCGTCAGTCAGACCTTGGGCATGCAGCTTGCTCAGGTAATCGCGCAGAACGGTTTCCTGCTCTGGATAGCGCGCAGCACAATAAAGCACCCCGCCCTTACGGTAATCGCAGTCGATGCCTTCGCGTTCGAGGACGATCTCCACTTCATCGGGGATGCTGTGCAGCAAATCAAACGACGCCCGCCGTTGCTGCGGCGATAAGCCTGCGAGCAAGCGATCCTCGCCCAGCAAATTACCCATCAGCCAGCCGCCGTTACGCCCGGAAGCACCGAACCCGGCGGTTTGCGCCTCGACGATGGCGATATCCAGGCCGGGCGCCTGTCTTTTCAGGTAGTACGCCGTCCACAGTCCGGTGTAACCGGCGCCGATGATGGCCACGTCGACGTCCAGATCGCGCTCAAGCGCAGGCCGCGCCAGCAGCGGCTCATCGAGCTGATCCATCCACAAACTGATCGTGCGCCACGCCGACATGCCAGACTCCGCCATTGAAAACTTTCGATGGCGTCGATCCTAGTGGCTGCCTTCAGTGGATGTCTTGCGCGCGTGCCCGCAGAGAAATTTGTTTGGCATAGGCCTTGGGCGACTGGCCGGTGTGCTCGCGAAAACATTTGTAGAACGCTGATAGCGAATTGAAGCCGGCGGCAAACGCCAGCTCGTCGACACGTAACGGCGGCGTGGCGCTGTCCAGCGCACGCAGCAAATGCTGCAGGCGCGCCTGATTGACGTAGCGATAAAAGCTTTGCCCGAGCACCTGATTGAGCAGATAGGAGATCTGATTACGGCTGTACCCGCACTCCTTCGCCACCCGTTGCAGGTCAAGCTCAGGGTCCAGATAGGGCTGCTGCTTTTCGAAATACTGCTGCAGGTCTTCGGCCATGAAACTCAGTTGCCGCGGTGACAGACCTAGCCTGCTGACCGCCGGACGGCTTGGCGCGGAGCTACCGTCGGCTTGAGTACGCACCAGCGAGGCGTACTCGTTGACGCGCCAGATCAAGCCGTCCTTGACCGTGATCGCTTCGCTGGAACGAAACGACACCAGGCCGTCGCCGCCGCGCAAGGTCACCTCGTACTGAATGAACGCGGTGTTGCCATCCACCCGGATTCGGTCGCAATGTTCGAGCAGTTCGTCGGATTCTCGCGGCATGCTCACGCGCACATACTCGCGCAACTCATCCAGACCGAGCACCCGGTTCTGAAAGAAATCGTTGTACTGGATATCGGCGTGATAAAGCGCCATGACGCTGTCCAGATCCCGGTGTTTCCAGCTCAGGTGATAGCGCATGACCGTGGCGGCCGTGGCCTGGGTCTGTTCGGGGCCGTCGTCATTGGCGTGCATAAGCGGCTCGGCGAAAAAGAACCGAGCTTGCCCAACTTCCTCTGCCGCTTCAATGAAAAATCCATGGTGGCGTTTTGGCGATAATCGATGAGCCAGTGACTTACATCAAAAAATGCGAATCAATCGCTAAACGGACTGAAAAAACTCACAGTTTTTTCACACACGGATGCTACTTTTAAAGCTCAAGCACTGGTTGAGCCAATGAAGGCTCTTCCCACCTAACATGAGCAAAAGGAAGCGCTCGATGAAGCAGGCGGGCAACACCATGAATAAAGGGTTCAGCAAAGTCACCTTTCCAAACGCTTGCCAGCTGATGCGCTGGCATTTTCATCCCATGGGTTTCGAAGCGACGATGGATGCGCCGGGCAGCATGATCGCCCGTCTTTTCGATCGGGCCAGCGGCGAAACCATGATCGCCATCGCCGGCATTCCCTGCGCAACGGTGATGAACGCGGCGGACGTCGAGCGCATGATCGAAGCCATCGAGGATGAGCTGGAAGCCTTCACTCCTCCGGAATCTCTCAAGAACTACGCGTAACCACCTGATTTAAAACAAAAAGCCCGCAGCGATGCGGGCTTTTTATTGGTCAGGCGCTGGTCTTTTCGCGTCGATGGTCGACGAAGAAGGGCTTGCCCTTGGCGACTCGATCCGACGCCCTCGGCATGTTTACCGCTTGGGTTTCCTGCGGTTCGACGTACCAATAGCAATGGCTGACGGCGCGCGTGATACCGACGTAGGCAAGGCGCAGGATTTCGTCCTTTTGCGCAGTATCGTACGGCTCGCTGTCACCGCTTTTACCCAATCCCGCCATGCGATAGACCTGATTCTTGTACGGAGAGCTGGTCAGATGCTGGCAATCACCCAGGAGGAATACTGCATCAGCCTGCAAGCCTTTGGCGCTGTGATAGGTCAGTTGTTTCAGCCGCCGCGCGTCGTAGGGCAAGCTCGAATCTACATTAAGTACAGGCTGAATATGCTGTTCTATCAATAACTTATCGCTGCTTTTTCGATAAAGCATCAAGATTGAATCGCCGCGCCGATAATGCTCGGCCAGGCGCTGACCCAATGCTTCATCATCCCGCTCAAGCACGTTGACCGGGTGAAGCGGCTTGGGCTCACCACTGGCCTTGGCCTTCTTGCCCGCTATCGCTGGCGCGGCACGGACGATGTGTTCGGCGGCGTCGATGATGTGCTGGTGGCTGCGGTAGTTGTCACTGAGCATGACCCGCGTTGTGCTCGGTGAAGGGAATTCCTTGTTGAACTCCATGAAGTAGCTCGGCGAACTGCCGCGCCAGCCGTAAATCGATTGCCAGTCATCGCCGACGCACAGCAGCGACGACCGCTGCGCCCCTCGCCCGACATGCATGGCCGGGCCACGGCTGCGGATTTCATTGAGGCTGGCACGAATCCACGAAACGATCTGCGGAGAGACGTCCTGGAATTCGTCGATCATCAAATGCGCCATCGGCCGCAGCAACTCATCGCTGAGCAGCTTGAGGTTTTCCGGCGAGTGCTCGCTGAACAACGCGAACATGCGGTTGTAGGTCATCACCGGCGGCTTCTGATCCAGCAGGTGATCTTCAAATGCGCGCCAGAACAGGCTCAGGGCTTCAAAGAAAAACCGATCGGGATCGTCCCTGGCGAAGCTCATCCGACTGACCGCGTCCGGCACATCCAGGCCGAGGTTTTCGATGAAGCCCGCTGCGGCGACAAAACAGTCCAGCAATGGCGCGGATGCCAGCTCGCCTTTGACCTTGTAATCAAAGCCGGGACCGGCGCTGGCATCTCCGGCCAACGTAGCAAGAACGCGCCTGGATGACTCGTAACTATCCAGCCATATCAATGGCTTACGGCAGAAAGCTTGAAACAGGGTGCGCTTGACCGCCCATTCTGCGCGGACACTTAGCTTGGCGTTGGGTCGGGCTAGCTGGGCGTTTTCCCCGGGATCAAAGCCGAGCACTACCCAGGCATCGAGACTGGGAATATAGCCGTGAGCGTGGAACTGCGAGCCATTGATCTCAAAGGTCTGGCGATTGGGCTCGATGCCTTTGATGGGCCACGCACCGGCGCGAAACCACAGATCCTCAATCACATCGCAGAGCTCTTCATCGCGCTTGGCCGCCAGTTCAGTGACCGCCATGCGCTTCTGCACATCGGGGTGGTCGCGTTCCAGTTCCTTCAACTGTAATCCGGCACGGGACAGCGGCTGGATCAACTGGCGGAAACGCTCATCGTCGTTGAACAGCCGGTGATAACAAGCATTAAGTTGCTGGCGCTGTGCGTCATTGATACGCAGGTCAAACGGATTGCTGTCGACCTCCTCTGCGCCGCTTTGCGGGCGATCGCTGAGGTTCTCGAAGGCCTGCAAACGCTCGAAACCCGGCAGGCTGCGGACCATCGGCAGGATGCGTGAGTGGAAGGTTCTGACCAGCTCGCGGGCCTGCTTGGGGTTCAGCGGCTGCCCCCACAGCGTGAAGATTTCGATGAGTTTGTTGATGAAGTCCTTGCGCGATTCGCGGGTGAAGGTCACCACAGTCATCGAATCCAGCTCAAAACCCAGATAATGGCTGAGCAAGAGAATGCGCAGCACCAGCGTGGTCGATTTGCCGGCGCCGGCTCCGGCCACCACCGAGGTGGACGGCGTATCGCTGAAGATCATCTTCCACTGCGCAGCGCTGGGCTGGGCGTGGGCCGGAAGCAAACGGGCGACGTCAGCCTTGATGCGCTTCTTCAGTTCCGCCGTCAGCGGCAGGCGCCAGTCATCGAACAGGTTGTTATCGACGCTGGGCGGCCGATGCTCGGTGTTGCGGCTGTCGCGAATCAGCAGCACCTGGCGGCCTTCCTCCAACCCCTCAAGCTTGCCCTCCTTGAAACCGTATTCGACGCCGGCGGTGTGGCCACTGCGAAATCCGTCGGCTTGCCCGTGCAGCCACGACGCCCGGTGCTGGGCGCGCAGCTTGGTCAACCCGTGACCAAAGAATCGCGCGGCCAGACGTTTGAACCAGGGCATCTCCGCCAGTGGACGAAGTTCAGGGGGAAGATCGGGGATGTGTTGCGCCACGCTGACGGACTCCAGGGTGTGAGGCTGTGGCGGCTATGGTGTCTGGATTTGCTGATGAGTTCTAGCGAAATGCTTACAGGTCATCGGTTTAGGCGACGAATTGAAAGTCGGATGAGACGATGTCGAGGGGGATTCCCATCAAATAACCTGATCATGATGCGGCAGTTTTTGCGCTTTTTATCGATGATTGCCTGATAGATGATCGTCGTCATCAACCACGGGCCTCGCCCTGACGAACCTTATTAAGGAGACGATCATGCTTGAACTCAGACCCTTCAGCTCGCTGGGCGGTGCCCATCACGGCTGGCTGGACGCGCATCACCACTTTTCGTTTGCCGAATACTACGATCCGCAACGGATGAGCTGGGGCAACCTGCGCGTGTGGAACGATGACATCATCGCTGCAGGCACCGGTTTCCCGCAGCATCCGCACCGCGACATGGAAATCATCACTTACGTGCGAGAAGGTGCCATCACGCACCAGGACAATCTGGGCAACAAGGGCCGTACCGAAGCGGGCGACGTACAAGTGATGAGCGCCGGCACCGGCATCGCTCACAGCGAGTACAACCTGGAGGACAAGGAAACCAAGATCTTCCAGATCTGGATTCTGCCGACCGAAACCGGTGCGCCGCCGTCGTGGGGTGCCAAGCCGTTTCCCAAAGGCGAGCGTGAGGGTTTTGTGACGTTGGCCAGCGGCAAGGACGGCGACGATGAGAGCTTGCACATTCGCGCCAATGCGCGTCTGGTCGCCGCGAACATCAAGGCCGGTGAAACTGCTGAGTACCGACTGGACGAGGGGCGTCGCGCCTATCTGGTTCCGGCCACCGGCGTGATCGAAGTCAATGGCTTGCGTGCCCAAGCGCGTGACGGCGTGGCGGTGGCACACGAGCAAGTGCTGACGGTCACGGCGATTGAAGACAGCGAGATCGTACTGGTCGACCTGGCTTGATCTGCAGGCAATAAAAAAGGGCAACCATTACGGTTGCCCTTTTTCATGTGCGCATTATTTGCTGGAAATGGCGCCATCCACCAAAGTTTGCGCTTCGGCCACCAGTTGTTTGAGGTGGTCGTCGCCGAGGAAGCTTTCGGCGTAGATCTTGTAGATGTCCTCAGTGCCCGACGGACGCGCGGCGAACCAGCCGTTCTCGGTCATGACTTTCAGACCACCAATGGCCTGATCGTTGCCCGGTGCGTGGCTGAGGATGCTCTGGATCTTTTCGCCCGCCAGCTCGGTCGAGGTGACCTGCTCCGGCGCCAGCTTGCTCAGCAGTGCCTTTTGTTCAGGGTTGGCCTTGGCGTCGACGCGTACCGAGAACGGTTCGCCCAGTTCGTCGGTCAGCGCGCGGTAGGCCTGGCTTGGATCGCGCCCGGTGCGCGCCGTCATTTCGGCGGCGAGCAAGGCTGGGATCAGGCCGTCCTTGTCGGTGCTCCATACGCCACCGTCCTTGCGCAGGAACGAGGCGCCAGCGCTCTCTTCACCGCCAAAACCCAGCGAGCCATCAAACAAGCCGTCGGCGAACCACTTGAAACCGACCGGCACTTCGTACAGGCGACGGCCCAGGCGCTTGGCCACGCGGTCGATCAAACCGCTGCTGACCACGGTTTTACCGACAGCTGCATCAGCGCGCCATTGCGGACGGTTCTGGAATAGGTAGTCGATGGATACCGCCAGATAGTTGTTCGGCGCAAGCAAACCACCGGACGGCGTGACGATGCCGTGGCGGTCGTGGTCAGGATCGCAGGCAAACGCCACGTCGAAGCGCTCTTTCAGGCCGATCAGGCCCTGCATCGCGTGGCTGGACGACGGGTCCATACGGATTTGGCCGTCCCAGTCGACGGTCATGAAACGGAACGTTGAATCGACCTGTTTGTTCACCACTTCCAGGTCGAGACGGTAGTGTTCGGCGATGGCCGACCAGTAGCGCACCCCTGCTCCGCCCAACGGATCAACACCCAGACGCAGCTTGGCGTCGCGGATGGCATCGAAGTCGATGACGTTGACCAGGTCGGCGACATAAGTGTTCAAGTAATCGTGACGATGGGTCGTGCGGGCCTTGAGCGCTTGCTCGTAGCTGATGCGTTTGACCCCGGCCAGTTTGTTCGCCAGCAGCTCGTTGGCCTTGGCTTCGATCCACTTGGTGATGTGGGTATCGGCCGGGCCACCGTTGGTTGGGTTGTATTTGTAGCCACCGCTCTGTGGCGGGTTGTGCGACGGCGTGATGACGATACCGTCCGCCAGGCCAGAGGTACGGCCGCGGTTGTAGCAGAGAATGGCGTGGGAAACTGCCGGGGTCGGCGTGTACTCATCGCCTTCGGCGATCATCACGGTGACGCCGTTGGCGGCGAGGACTTCCAGCGCGCTGGCGCCGGCCGGGGTCGACAATGCATGGGTGTCGATGCCGACGAACAGCGGGCCGGTGATGCCCTGGGCTTCGCGATACAGGCAGATCGCCTGGCTGATGGCCAGAACATGCCATTCGTTGAAACTCAAATCGAACGAACTGCCGCGGTGGCCGGAGGTGCCGAACGCCACTCGCTGGGTAGAAATCGATGCATCAGGCTGGCCGGTGTAATAGGCCGTAACCAGTCGCGGGATATCGACCAACAGTTCTGCCGGTGCCGGTTTGCCCGCAAAAGGACTGAGTGTCATGCAAAAACCTCTGAAATCGGAGTGGTTCAGGAAATGCAGCGCAGTTTACTGGCAGTTTGACCACTGTGCGACGGGATGTATCCGAAACTCGCCCGATGTTTTTTAACGTTATTGACTGGGCGACAGGCGCAAGGCATCGCCGAGCAGGCCGATGACACTCGGCAAGTCGCGCTCGCCGTGGTTCAACGCGCTTAAACGCAGATGATCCGAGTGCAACCCTTGCAGACTGAACAGCTCGCCGGGCGCCACGATGATCTGTTGCTTGAGCAGGCGGTGGAACACATTCGTCATGTCGACCGGCCGTAACGAACGCACCCACACCGTCGCCCCGCCCTGCGGCTCGATGACATGCAGGGCATCGCCCAGACGCTCGCGCATTACCTGGATCAACACCGCCCGCCGTTCGCCCAGCATTCGCCGCAACACGCATAAATGCTGATCAAGCCGCCCGCCATTCAACAGCCGGGCAATGGCCTTTTGGCGAATGGGTGACAATCGAAACGCGCGCAGCAGAAAATGGCGCTGCAACGCCTCGCGCCAGTGACGCGACAAGACAAAACCGAATGGCGCTTCAGCGCCGATGAATTTTTCGAAAGTGGAAAACACCAGCAGGCGATCAGGATCAAGCCAGGTTCGCAATCGCTGCGAACCATTGCGCTCGTCAAGCTCGCTGTAGCAGTCGTTTTCCAGCACCCAGACGCCATG